>CAZSOP010000081.1:0-11711 GCA_964608385.1 uncultured Cytophagia bacterium | reverse complement strand
CGAGAACGATAACCGCCATGATGACAACCGCACCCAGCAGTGACAACAGATCCTTTGTCTTGTTCTCTTTTGGCGGTTTTATAACAGCATCATAGAACATCTTACCGGTAAAAATGACAAATAAGAGGATACCGAGAAGAATTCTCGGAAAATAGACCGGTTTTTCCAGTGCCTGACTCAGGGGCAGCAACAGCCATATGATCAGAGTCCATTTAAGAATTTCCAGGACCCAGCCGGTTCGGCGTTTCAAATGTATATTCATCGACTTTTATTCCATCCAGAATGCGTCTTTTATATGTTCGATTTTTGCTTGAGGCCGTTGCAGGCGTACCGTGATAACATCAAAGCGGCAGGCCACCTCGTGGTTGCAGAGTTGCTGCAGATAGAGCTGTGCGGCACGTATTAATCTTTGTTGTTTTGTTCTGCTGATCCAGGTTTCCGGCGATCCGAACGCCTCCGATCGCGCGGTTTTAACCTCAACAAAAACGAGCTCATCATCCTTGTGAGCAATAATATCGATTTCTCCCGGCCTGACTCTGTAATTTCTCTTGATAATTTTATAATTTTTCTTCAGCAGGTATTGCGCAGCCAGTTCTTCGCCCTGCCGGCCGGTACGGAGGTGTGTTTTACCTTTTTTCATCACGGGTACCGTTCCTGCCGTTTATATTGAATGATCTGCGATGCAACGGGCAAATACCGTATTTGATAATGCAATGACGGTGATGCCGTGTCGGATATCCCTTGTGCCGGGCAAAGCCATAGTGGGGATATTTTTTATCGTATTCGATCATCATTTTATCCCGCGTCACTTTTGCGATGATGGAGGCCGCGGCAACCGACATGGATAAGCCATCCCCCCCGACAAGTGTCTGTGCCACAACCGGCGTATCGGGGGCGCGGTTTCCATCAATAAGGAGATAATCGGGATTGAGTGTCAAATCCTCTATCGCCTGTTGCATCGCCAGCAGAGTTGCCTGCAGTATATTCGAATCGTCGATTATTTTCTCGGAAACAACACCGATACCGACGGCAAGAGCATTTTGCCTGATCAGGGGCATCAGTTCGGTTCTTCGTTTGCCGCTCAATTTTTTTGAATCGATCACATGGGTCAACAGCGATTGTTCTTTTGGAAACACAACCGCAGCCGCCACAACCGGACCGGCCAGCGGACCGCGTCCCGCCTCATCAATGCCGGCGACAAAAGAGTACCCCCTTTTCCACAGCGATGTTTCGATATCAAGCACGAATGGACTAGACTCCTGTTCAGCGTAGTCTGGTCAGATGCCGGCCATCTGAAAAAAACTGCGCGGCACCGTTCATATCGGTTCTAACGAGTTCAATATTTTTATCTTTTAACATAGCCATTCTTTTTGTCGATGGCAAGCCAAATCGGTTAAACGCACCCACGGAAACCACGGCATAGCCGGGTAGAACACAATCGATAAAGGATTCCGAACTGGCGGTAATGCTACCGTGATGTCCAACCTTGAGCAGATCGGAGCGCAACAGCGGGCCATAGCGCATCAAAGCACGCTCCGATTTAATTTCAGCATCGCCGGCAAACAGAAAGGCGTGCTGTCCGTAATAGAGCGCAATAACAATAGAAGCATGATTGAGTAAATGCGGATTTTGATTTGCCTGCTGAACAAACGGCGGTGTGGGATGCATAACAAGGCAGAGCACATCGGAACCGAAAAAAAGCGTATCACCGGCGATCACACTTTGACAAACAATTTGTTTACTCGCTGCCAGGCTATCCACACGGCGGCAAAACGGTGAGGGGTATTCAAAGGGTGTCCGGATAATGCGATCCACCCTGCACTGCTTTAAGACTGCAGGAATACCACCGATGTGATCCGAATGGGGATGGGTAATAATGACAGCGTTTAGGTGGTCGATGCCGTTTCTCTGCAAAAACGGCACCACGACGCGTTCGCCATAATCGTTATATTTATTACAATCACCCGCGTCGATAAGGATGTTGCGCTGGCGGGAAAGTTGTAATACAATCGAATCGCCCTGTCCGACATCGAGAAAATGGAGATAGAGGCCGGGCTTGATAGATACAAAACCATGAACCAACATGGCGTTTGCGACAAGCAAGATCATGGCAAGCAATATTTTACGCGTCTTTATCTGCTGGTAGGAGACAAAAAGAAACAGCAGCAACCCATAGAGCAACATCATACCTATGGACGGCCGGGCAACCCGAATGAAGGCAAATGGCAGTTGCGCTGCAGCATGAATAAATTCGATCAATGCTTTAAGCAAAAGCTCGTTTGTGCAGGCATACACCTGTGCGACAAAAGAAGAAACGAGCATGGCCAGGGAAGAGATATATCCCAGTGCCACCACAATGCCGGTAACCGGAACGACGATCAGGTTGGCAAAAAGGGAGACCACAGGAATTTTGCCGAAATAGAACGCGGTTAGGGGCAGAGTTGCCAGCTGGGCTGAAACAGAAACGAAAAACAAACCGGAGAGATAGAGCTTGAAATAATTTCCACGTTGCTGCCATCTTTGAAAACGATTCCGGAACAATGACTGGAAACGGTTATAGATCAAAACGATTCCAAGCACCGCTGCAAAACTCAGCTGAAAACCGACCTGAAAGAGATCCAGCGGATTGATCAATAAAATAACCAGAGCGGCTAGAGCCAGGACATTGATGATATTCACCGGTCGTTGCAGCAATCTTGCCGTCAGCAGTACGGCAGCCATGAGAGAAGCGCGCATCACCGGCGCCTTGCAGCCGGTAAGATGAATATAGAAAAAAAGCCCGATCAGCACCAGGAGAGTGCGCCATGGTTGCGGCAATCGCACCAGTGTAAAGAGCAAAAAAAGAGCGGCAACAACAAAACCGACATGGAGTCCTGATACCGCCAGGACATGAATGACGCCGGCGTCGGAAAAATCTTCTCTGACGTCGCTGTCAATTTCACTGCGGCTTCCAAGCAGCAAGCCCAGCAGCAGGGCGCCTTCCCGGCTATCCATATAGCGTTTAACGCCCGCTCGAATGCCCCGGCGTACGGGATAAACGATATGTTGCAAAAGCGCGGCCCCCTGATTGCGCTGCCAGACAAGCAAATAGTTGCGATCCGGTATAGTGGCAAGAGCGGTGATTCCCCTGGCCCGAAGATATTGCCGGTAATTGAATGCTCCCGGATTACGTGCCGGTGGCGGCAAACGCAACCGGGCTTTGCAGACAATACGATCGCCATACTGCAGCAAAACAGCCTGGTCGTATAGCGTCGCTTTGGCGTTGCCGCTGACCGCATGCGGTGTACTATCCAGCCATACTGTATCCGCCCGAAGGGTGAAGGTTTGTTTGTCTTTTTGGAAATCGACCGGCGAGACAATGGTGCCCTGCAAGCCGAGCCATTCTCCCGAATCTGAAAAATATTGCAGCGTTTGCGATGACAAGTCCTGATAGCGATAAACGGCAAGCAGATACCCGGCAGCGGTCAATTGTAAAACAATCAGAGCATCCACCAAACGGCGTTTATTCAGCAGAAAAGCGGTCAACAGCAGCAAGCTTAAAAAGGCGAACAAAAAAAGACCGGTCTGGCCGTCCATGCGGTAAATCGAGGTCAGAAGAATACCACCGATAAAGGCAATCAGTACTTTTAAAGCCGGAACATTGTGCAATGGTGCACCCTATCAAGTTGCTATTCTGTTTAGGAGCCAATGATGCAAGGTTTGCGTTTTATGACGGAGATCCTCTAAGGATCCGTTATTTTCGATGAGATAATCGCTGAGCTCGATCTTTTTTTCCACCGGCCATTGAGATTGCAACCGCTGCAGAATTTGCGAGCGGCTCAGGTTGTCGCGTTTATGAATACGATCGCAAAGTTGTTCTCTGGGGGCATCGACGGTTATGGTGACATCCGTATGATGATGCAAGCCGAGCTCAAAAAGAAGCGCGGCATCGACAATCAAATAGAGCGGTCGCAAAGCATGCTTGTCCGCTTTTGACAGGAGGGCCAATACCCGTTCGATCATAGGCGGATGAACAATATCGTTGAGTTGGTCATGGCGGCCAGCGGTGAAGACGCGCTCGCCTAGCAGCTTGCGATCGATAGGGTCTCCTTTGAGAATATCGCTGCCAAAGGTTTTGGCCAGCTGTTTTTGCACCCCTTTGTTGCGTTCAAGGACATAATGACCTGCCCGGTCGACATCGACGGCCCCGGCGCCCATCGATACGAGCAGTTGGGTAACCGTGGATTTGCCGGATCCGAGCGGACCGGTTATGCCTGCTTTGAGTTTCATCGGATAATCGCCAGTTTTCCTACAAATGTTTGAGAATCCGCTTTAACGCGATAAAAATAGATCCCGGAAGAAACTTTTTCACCGTTTTCATCATCGAGGTTCCAGACAAGCCCTCCGTCTCCGTCTTTTTCGTAAAGTACGCAGAGACGCCGTCCGTGGAGGTCAAAAATTTCAATGGTGGCCCGAGCGGTCAGGTTAGCAAAGGTCATTTTTTCAGAGATCATACCGCTTTTATAGGGATTTGGATATACAAATACGTCATCCAGAGTGGTTTTTGAAAAGATCAACTGAATGCGATCTCCGCGCCCCGGTTTGATGGCTATGCCGGCGATATTTTTGACCTGTCGCACCTTTAATGAATAGACTTTACCGAGAGCGCCGAAATTCTGTTTCATGCTGAGCTGAAGAATAACGCGATCGTACTGGTCGCCGCTTGTCGTGATATCTTGAATGTTGATTTCCGATCCCATATCATAGTTTGCGGTATCCAGGATTGTGGACAATTGCATGGGCTCATTAAAAATCACTTCAAGACCGTTGTTGTTTTGCAGCTGTGACGATTTGATATAAGGCGGGCCGGCGATTTTTTTGATATTCACGGTTGCGCTGTTTCTGTCGGTATCGATGGGTACCCTGTTGCCGGAATAGAGGTCTTTGACTGAAATCAAAAAAGTGCCGGTTTCGGCAAACGGCCGGCTAAAACTTAAAAGCACATTGCGTCCACCTGCATCGGCAGCGACTGAAGAGAGTGAACCCAGTTGCTGAGAAGGATGATAATTATTTTTTTCTAAAATCGACTCGTTCATTTTTTCGCTAAAGACGAGACGTACTGAATTGTCGGTTTCCATAGCAGCGCTGACCAGAAAGGGATTCGTTCCCGGAACGGCAGACACCGGTGTTGAGGGAAGGCTTTTGGGTACCGGCCGGTCGGCATCGTGGGTCACCACGGCATAAAAATAGCGACAACCGGCAATGAGATCAGCATCGGTGAAAGCGGCATCAGCGGTTGTAGCGTGATAGGTGAGATGTTCTGTATCCGTACCGCGCAGCAGCTCGTAGGAATCAGCTCCCGGCACCGGATACCAGGAGAGTGAAATTCGCGATGAATCGAGCGGCGTGGCTTTAACGCCGGCCGGAGAGGCCGGTGCGCTGGTGGCGCCCACAAGGCCGAGGGCAATCGTGTTGTCGCCCGTTCCCACCCATATCTCCTTGTCGCCATTGCTGTCGGCATCGGTAATGATTGCTGCGTTGCTGCGTATGTTGTCGTGGTAAAAGCTGACCTCATAGTCGCCGAACTCGTTATACTCGATGATATAGAGATCCGGAAACAGGGTTAAAACGATTTCATCCTTGCCATCGCCATCGGTATCGCCGGAGGTAACGCCGCTGGGATAATCCCGAAGCGATTCAAAACCGTAAAACCTCCATTCCGTTTGGACACTATAACGGTTATTGCCCGTAGACTTGTAAATTCTAAAAAGCCAGTGTTTTGAATCATAAGCATGTTCTGTATTGACCTCGTTTTCCGCCGTATGACAACCGGCTAGAAATTCGACAGAGCCGTCGCCATCATAATCACCGGTGGAAATAAAGTCAATGGTGTCACTGAGCGGCAGGCTATCCTGCCAGACCGGCGTATAGATATTGTCGTTGATACATTCATACATATAGAGATCGCCGTCATAATCACCGAAAATGAGATCATAGGCATCGTCGTCATCAAAAAATCCGAATTCGCAATGGGGGACGCCGTGATAGTTATTGCCGCTGGTAAAGTTGGGCAGAGAAGCGACGTGCTCAAATTCATTGTTTGCATTGATCTCATAAATCCTGAATTCATCAAAAGTGGTATCGCCGGCGGCACGGGTGACGCGCATGACCACTTCATAGAGATTATCTTTGTCGAGATCGGCCAACCGGCTTGCCCAGTAACCGTTTTCGTCATCTGCTTCCCAGCTATAGTGAAACTGAGACGGAAAACCGCCGGCATCGGCACTGACATAGAGGTAACTGTTTTGGCCGAATCCGCCCAGTAGCTGGGAAAAGCCATCAGCCATGTAGGTCCCGATATCGCGACAAATAAGACGGCGGTTGATGGAAAAGGTCTCCTGCAAAGTCGCATTGATATATTCGTAAAAACGGGTATAGTGAAAGGTGTCATCCTTGTACGGGTTGACCACCAGTTCAGGATGGCCGTTGTTATTCATATCCATATCAACATTAAAAAGATAGGCTGATGGGATTTCCAGAGCTGTTTGAGTATAAAGGGTTGTATTGACAGGAGGTCGGGACAGATCGATCCGATAAAAGCGACCATCGTTATCATCCTCGCTGATCAAACCGACGCGGTTGATGGCGCGTATTTTGATTTGGTACGACCCGGTGAGTTCTGATTGCGATATTTTATAGGCCAACCTGTCGGTACGGTAAGGAATAGACAGGCGCTGAAAGGGGTTGATGGAACCAAGCGGCCGGTAGAGAATTTCACCCTGGCAGATATCATCACAATCGAAACTGATCAGAACCGAATGCAGGGGACCGTCGTACATGGGTAAAATTTCGAGCGAGCTGATTTCCGGCGGCGAGCTGTCGATAAAGAGCCGTATGGTTGATTCCACATAAGAGCCGTTTCGATTCTGTACCGCCACCTTAAGGATAACCTGGCAGTCCTGATCCGGCAGGTTTTGCCAGACTGCCAGTGTATCATCGAGAATCATTTCCGTTTGTCCGGATAAAATATCGATCCACTCATCCGGATTTTCTCCCAGGCCATAGGAGACCGAATAGGATTCGAAGACCGGGCTCCAGGCTGACCCGGTAATGGTCAGCGGTCCCCCGCTGAATCCCTGATCGAGTCTGGGTGAGGTGATTTGGACAATGGTTTGATTCGGTTGTCTGAGGGCGCGGTCGATATCGAGCAACCCGGCACCGTAATAGGAATCAAAGCCGTCGGTCCCCAGGTCTGTTGCCGTTGCCATGAGAATGCCGCGTACCGCGTCTGCATCCAAAAGGGGGTCGGCGGAGAGCAACAGGGCTGCGGCAGCAGAGACCATGGGGGCGGAAAAAGAGGTGCCGCTGCTGCTTGAATCATAGGCTGCCTCCAGGGTGGTGGTATAAATATCGACGCCGGGAGCAACCATATCCAGGGTGGCGCCATAATTCGAAAACCCGGCACGATTGTTTTCCCGGTTGACGGCACCTACGGAAATGGCGACCTCCAGGGCGGATGGATAATGAATTTTATCCGTAGCCGCATTCCCGGCCGATGCAACCAGCATCACACCCCGGTTTGCGGCATAGCGCAACACATCGTCCAAAAGCAGGGTAATAAACTCGTCTCCCCAGCTCATATTGATAATTTGTGCTCCCTGGGCCACGGCATACAATATGGCGGCTGCGGAATCATCTTCATCCCCTTCACCGCGAGAGTTGAAAGAGCGCAAATTCATCACCTTACATCCGTGTGCGATACCGGCGATACCGAGATTGTTATCGGCAACCGCGGCAATGATTCCGGCCACCTGGGTACCGTGTCCCATTTCATCAGCCGGATCGTTGTCGCGACCCAGGTAATCTCCGGCAGCAGGATAATCCGGAGCATCGGTAAAATCCCATCCGCGCAGATCATCGATAAAGCCGTTATTGTCATCATCGATACCATTAAAATCGCTTTTATCGACAACACCATTGCCGTTGATATCTTCGCCCGCGTTTATCCATAAATTTTGTTTCAAATCCGGGTGGTCATAGTCGATACCGGTATCGATAACCGCCACCAGAACGTTTGCCGAGCCGCGTTCAATCTCCCAGCCGCGATAAGCGTGAATATTGCTCAAATGATATTGATGCGCCAGGCCGGGATCATTGGGAATAAAGTGCAGCGTCAGTTTGCGATTGGGAACAGCGATATCGATACCGACGGTCTGCTGTAAAAGATTGAGAGCGGAATCCAGAGCTGTGGTTGATGGAATTTGAACCGAGAACCATTTGGACAATTCGACAAGGTCATTTTGCGGGGCATTTAAAGCAGCAAAAAGTTGTGGTGAAAGAATGGCCCTGACCTCGTTGGCTTGCAAGGCCTGCAATTGCATGTCGATTCGGCGATCACCGGTGATGTTGGCGCGTTTCCGCAACACGGTATCGTCGGGTGGGTGGGTTCGTTTGATCAAAACAGAGTGTGCTGTTGCGCTCTGAATCCATATCAATACAATACCCAGAAAAAGCTTATAAAATCGCATAGCGGTCGTCTTTCGTTTGATCAAAACTTGAGCTTTTCAACCGTTACACGCGGCAGCGTGACAACCAAAAGCATGAGATGCAATAGCCATAATGCCGCCCGTGGATGGCCGTTGTGTTTCCTCATATAGTCCAGAAATGAACGGTGCGATGAAACGATCATTTCCGCTTTTCGCCGGTTGACACTGGCTCCTTTGTGGTGAATAGCGCCGGCCCTGGCACAAAAAAATATCTTAAAGCGATTCTGAATGACCCGCTTGCACCAATCAACATCGCTGAAAAACATGCTAAAGCGTTCATCCAGAAATCCGACGGTTTTTACCACACTGGCGCCGGCCAATAAAAAGGCACCCTGGGGTTGTTCTACAAACCTGTTCCGCTGATGATCAAAATCCGGCATTTTCCAACGGTTTAAAACCGGACTCTTGTTAAACAGTCGGCTCAATCCTGTAACATCAAAAAAGAGATCCCGTTTGCGGGGAAATCTTCTGCAAGAGGATTGAATCTGACCGCCGGGATAGCGTAGCTGCGGAGCGACGATGCCGATATCGGGATGAAAATTAAAACAGGTTAAAAGCTTTTCAAAGATGCCGTTGGCAACAATTATATCCGGATTCAGCAACAGGATATAATTGCCGTTGCAAATTTCAAGTCCCTGGTTGATAGCTCTGGTATATCCCGTGTTCGTTTTATTCAGTATAATGATAACATCATCGAACCAATGATGCAACTGTTTTTTATGTGTTTCGAGCCAGTTAACCGTTAAATCACTGCTGTTATTATCGATCAGCAACAGCTGCGTAGAAAAAGCAGAGGCGGCTTTGGCCAGTGACCGAAGACACTGTTTTATATGATCGATACTGTTAAACGTAACGATAATGATCGACAAAGAGTTCCACTTTTTCGGCATGAGAAAATTCACCTATAAAAAAACCGGATGCTTTGCCGATTCGTTGCGAAACATCCGGTCAAACCGAAGACCGGGGGGACAGAGCCTCCCGGTCACGTTAACCGGTTGATGATAAAATAGAGTAGCCGCAGAGAGATTATCCGTTTCCGTTTTCCTCATCTTCCTGTTGTTTTTTCTGCAGATATTGAAGTTTTGTCTGATACCATTCATTTTCGGGATTTTTTTTGGCCAGTATGCGAAACACCTCGATTGCCTTTTCATACTGTCCCTGAGCAGCATAGATTTCACCCAGTGTTGGCGTAACGAATTTATCCTTGGCTTTCTCCGACTCTTCATCTCGTATATTCCCGGCCATATCAGCGGGCGCAGCAGGTTCTTGTTTTTGCGGGGGAGGCGGGGTTTCCCGGGGGTCCACACCGGCGATTTCCTCTTCCTCTTCCTCTTCCTCTTCCAGACTGGCGAGAAAATCTTCAAAATCATCCTCATCGTCAAGGCTGTCAAAGACTCGACTATCGATTTCCGCCTCCAGGTCGGTATCCTCTTCTTCTGTTGTGCTGTAGTCTTTGGAACTCGCTTCTTCGTCAGGCTCTTGTTGCTCTTGCTGCAGAGGGGGTTCGGGCTCAGGGGTTGGGGCTTTGCGCCCGGCATCTGTAGCGGGTGGTGGTGAGGCCTCCTGCTCCTGCTCCTGCTCCTGCTCCTGCTCCTGCTCCGGTTCTGCGGTTGCATCATCAATGTCGACATCGATATCCTCTTCATGGAGAGCGAATTTTTCCAGATTCTCGCGTTCCTCTTCCTCGCCATCCATATCGGACCCAAAGATATCGTCAAGGATATCCGAAAACTTTTCATTCTCTTTGTCGGCTTGGTCATCCGCCTGCTCAACAGCAGGTGGTTTATCGAGATCGAGGATGAGTTCTTCTTCGTCTATACCTTCCGTTTCGAGTTCTTCAATAAAACCCCTGGCGGGGGGCGGTTCCGGTTTTTCCGTTTTGGCAGTGGGTTTTGTTTTGGATTCGGGAATAGAAGGTGCTTCTGTTTCAACGGTCTCCATTTCATTGTCGAAAAAGGATTCGTTTTCCATCAACGAAGAAAAAGAATCCTCGCTGACCGCCTCTTCGAGAGCAACCTTTTGCTCCTTTTTTTGTGTCTGTGGCCGAGCGGATTCAACCGCCCCGAACTCCAGATCAAGAAAGGGGTCGATCTCATGCACTCTTCGTAAAGAGGCATTACTCGATTTTTCCCAACCCTGAGCAGACATGAGATCGGCATATAATCTGTGGGCGTTGACAAATTTGGGTTCGAGTGATAACGCTTTTTTCAAGCGTCGTTCAGCTTCATCATATTGCTTTCTGGCAAAATAACACTTGGCCAGGATAAAATAACCGCTGGTGTAATTCGGATGCTTTTGAATGCCGGTTCGGCACAAATTGATCGCTTTATCGAGTTGTTCTGACTGGAAATAATAATCTGCAAGCCTTGCAAAAAACATGGAATCCGGATGCTCTTTAAGGTACTTTTCAAGCTGAATAATTTCATCGGAATAGTTAGAAGGCATACATTCCACTCCTCAAATTGAAATAATTATTGTCCATTCGGAAATGATAAGAATAATTTATAAACGTCCCTCATTTTAAACTACGGGACAGTCGGCGTTTTCGCAGATAATTTATTTCGTTAACCTGTATATTGGTAAGATAGCATATTTCTTACCATCCGGCAACCGTTTTATTTAAAATTTCCTCGCTGATTTTATCGATCGCTTCGCTGATGCCCTCTTCCCTCGCTTCAATACCGCCGGTCGGTTCGTAAATACCCCATTGCGTGAGTCGTTCTTCCCAAAGTACCTGTTTTTTGACCTGATCATGACAGGTTATTTTTACCGTAATATAGACTTTATAATCCGCAACGGCTTCCTGTTGGTCAAATGCACCTGCCTGTTCATTGATGCGTACGATTTCTCCCTCTACGAGTATATCCGCTGTCGCAGCATCGGCAATTTTCAGCGTATTATCCCTGGTAAATTCATTGATAATTGCATCCGTAAGCTGTTCGGTTACGCCGAATTCAGCGGTTTGATTGGTAAACAGCGGTACAGCTACCGTATCGAGGTGTGGTGCCAGAGAGCCGGAGAAAGAATAGTATGTGCACTGACAAAAAATGATGCACAACAACAAAATGATATACTTAACGCAAGCCATAGCGATTGATTTTTCTGTATAAAGTTCGTTCACTCAAACCAAGCAGTTTGGCTGCCTGTCGTTTATTGCCCCTGGTCTTGGCAAGCGTATCCTGGATG
>CAZSOP010000080.1:0-11768 GCA_964608385.1 uncultured Cytophagia bacterium | reverse complement strand
GATCTTGCAAGGGCAATGGCCGGCAGCTCGAATACCTGGGCCAATAGACAAGAAAGGAGGTCGTAAAAAATTTAGCAATGATATGCAATTTATTCGAGTTTTTATTTATGTCAACTAACAAAGGAGAGTGTACAATGAGAATTCAAGGATACTGTTTACTTGCAGCGTTGGTGTTATTTATTTCAGGTTCAGCGTATACCCAGTCCATTGAAGTGACACCTGAGCAAGGATTGGGCCTGGCGTTGGAGTATGCCAACCAGGGCAATGCCGACACATTAATGCTAACAGGCGGTATATATGAAATGAATGAAGCGGTATCAATCGTGTCTCCGATTACCATTATGGCGAAAGAGGGTTTGACCGAAAAACCGATGATCCGCCCGGCACCCGGAGACTCGATAGATCGATTTTTTGGTATCAGACATGATTTCACATTATTAAATGTTATATTGGACGGACGGTGCAGTGACGGGACCTATAATTATTTCGGTGGAAAAAATGCGATTGCCATAAGAAACACACAGGACGGCAGTGGCCCTACCAAGCGGCCTGATTTTAACGCCAACGGTGTTGTGATTCGAAACATTTATCGTGGTGATCCCGAAACAGCAACACTTGGTCATGCCTTCCGTGTCGAGGGGGGTGGTTTGGCAGATACTGTGCACATCGAAAACAGTCTGTTTTATAACCTGGGAGATGAAGCGATTATCGATCAGAAAATAGGCAATTATCCAGAGGAGGAAAGAACCAACAATGCTATGATCATCAAAAACTGTACATTTTACAATGTGAATAACGGTGGCGTAAACAGTGTCATCAAATACGTTGGCGATAAGGACACCACCACTGCTGATCCATACATGGTATTCGAAAATCTGACGTTTTATGATTGTAAAGCTTGGTCAATCTATATTCGGGAAGTAAAAAATACCATTGCCCGGAATATTATTATTCACAGTCCTACAGTTATTTCTAATGATCTTCAAACAAGGCTTATTCATATAGAAAGGGACGGTTCTGTTATCAGTCATGTAGACACATTTAATGTGGCCCCTGCGATGGATGTTGAAAATATGACACCTTTCCGAGCCACGGATGGGACCTATACAGGCGCAGGCATGGGAATTGTTGATAGTACAACCATTTATGGATTTGATCCTCAATTTGTCGATGCGCCTGATGGAGATTTCACCCTCGCGGCAGGTTCTGCGGTCTGCAATTTGGCTCACGACGGCGGAGCTCTCGGGGACCGGCAATGGGCGACAAATTGTACGGGAACCGGGATAGACGAAGCCGTGCCATCCCACATTCCCGATACATTTGTTTTAGCACAGAACTTTCCGAATCCTTTTAACCCGATCACGACGATTCAGTATACGATTTTCAAAAAATCGAGCATTAAATTACAGATTATTGATATCACCGGTTCGCTGGTGGAAACGCTTGTCGATGGGCAAAGATCAGCGGGTGTATATTCGGTTACATGGGATGCCTCAAAATTGAGTTCCGGAATGTATTTTTACAAAATTATTGCCGACGGTAAAACCGCAGTAAAGAAAATGTTATTTGTCAAATAGTATCAGTCGTTAAAAAAGTAAAAGCTAAAGGACGACAAGTTTGGAAATTGATGACTTGTCGTCCTTAACATAAAAAATGGAGGAGATGTTGAGCATAAAAACCAGTCAAAATAAAGTAGTTAAATGTTCCTTGTTTTTTATCGTAACCATTTTTTTGTTTCAAGGCTGCCAAAACAAGCCTCTGGAGAAGGTTCTCGTAGAATCCCGGAATCCCCTGCCCCATCTCGTACAATTCGAAAAAGATAGAATCCTGGAGCAGGCGGAAACGTTTTTGCATAAAAAACCCATTACCGTTACCGCATCGAGTTGTGAGAGAAGCGAAGGCGGTTTGCACGACTTTTTTTCCCAGGGAGATTATTGGTGGCCGGATCCGAAAAATCCGCAAGGACCCTATATCCATCGGGATGGCGAAACAAATCCCGATCTTTTCTACGATCATCGTCAATATCTCATCCGTCTCTGTATCCAGGTCCCGGCGCTGGTGGCGGCCTATATGATCGAGAGGGATGATAAATATGCTTATAAAGCAATGCAACATCTGAAAGCATGGTTTGTCGATAAAAAGACAAAAATGAATCCTCACCTGAAATATGCACAAGCGATACCAGGACGCACCCCGGGCAGAGGTGTGGGTATCATCGACACGATACATCTCGTTGAGGTCGCTGTCGCGATTGAGTGGCTGGAAGCGTTATCAGCGCCACAAAAAGAGGAATTAGAAGAGATTAAAGAGTGGTTTCGTGCTTATCTGCAATGGATGACAATAAGTGAAAATGGAATCAATGAACGAGAGCGAATGAACAACCATGCCTCTGCGTGGGTGCTGCAGGTTGCGGCGTTCGCCAGAGTGACAGAGGATCGCAAACAATTCGACTTTGCCCGCCAACGCTTTCTGAAAGTGCTTTTACCGCAACTGATGGCGGAAAACGGCAGTTTTCCAAATGAGTTGAAGCGCACCAAACCCTATGGATACTCTATTTTCCATCTCGATGTTTGCGCAGGTATCACAGAACTGGTATCCAAATCAGATGAAAATCTTTGGAGCTATGAAACCAATAACGGCCGCAGCATGGAAAAAGGGATGGCCTTTCTATACCCCTATCTCGTTGAAAAGTCCTCCTGGCCATATGGTAAAGATGTGATGCACTGGCAAGCCTGGCCGGTACGGCAGCCGTGTCTGCTGTTCGCCGGTATGGCGCTTGATAAACTCGAGTATATTTCTCTTTGGAAGAATCTGGATGCGAATCCTGAAAACAAGGAAGTGATTCGTAATTTTCCCATCCAGCAACCGGTGCTCTGGATCGATCTGCCGGAAAATCCTGTTGTACTATAAGTGATATTGTGCATATGTACCTGACTGCCGGTACTCCCCTCCTTATTTCTCTGCCAAAGCGAGATAATGTTGGGATTAAATCGATTCATTTTATTCATGCAAAGGCTTTATCGCTTTTGCGTCGAGACGCTAAGAGCCTCTACTTTATGGAGTAAAGATGGAAATTCGCGATTCAAAATGTTTTTATAAATGGTTATACCTGTTGGCAATGGCTTTGCTTTACCTGCCTTATCCCTGCGAGGCTAAATCAAATTTTTCACAG
This sequence comes from uncultured Cytophagia bacterium, assembly GCA_964608385.1. GTDB lineage: Bacteria > Zhuqueibacterota > Zhuqueibacteria > Residuimicrobiales > Oceaniaggregativiventaceae > Oceaniaggregativivens_A. Next base: position 8,596 of record CAZSOP010000080.1, on the reverse strand, counting down.
AACAACCATATTAAACCGATATACTCTTATTTAAATGATCCAAATCATTTATCCCCTGTCAAAACGATCCTTGCGGGCCCCGCGAGAGTGCTCTCTCTCGACTCAAAAGAGGGCCTTCATTGTACCAGCATCAACAGCCACCTTAAACTCTTTAAACATAATCTCAACGAAAATAAAGGCTCGCTGTCCATTTGGTTTTTTGCCCTGGAAGATCTCTCCACTGCATCGAGAGAAAGAAACATGGCAATGCATAACGCCAATTACAGATTCTATCCATTTATTGCCGATTATCATCATCCGAAAAATTTTCATAAAGCCAATTTTGCCTTTGTCTGGGGAAATCGCCATCATCGCAATTTGATTGCCAAATTTTTTAAAGGCGAAATACTTTGGGATGCTTATCAGTACCGCAATGGCCAGTATCAGCAAGGGGCCTTTGTGGCTACGGACCACACCCATTTTTATAAAAATAAATGGTATCAATTGGTATTGACCTGGGATAAAATAAAAGACCATTATCGCCTTTACATGAATGGAGTCCAGGTCGGAGCAGAAAATCAACATCACTCGCCTGCTTTTTACAAAGAAACCTGTGGAGATACGTTGTATGTCGGGTCTCCGGCATTTTGTTTTGCGTCTATTAACTTTTTCATGAATCTGCTATCCCCGGACCAGGTTAACGCTCTTTATCACAAAGAAGCAACAAATCCGGATAGGCGTCTTGATCAAGAAATTGCCTATATGTACAAGGGAATCGGCAGAAAATCCTTTGATTTTGAACCGGATTCTACCTGGCAAATAGAACTCGATTTGAGTCTAACAGACCAAGACCATCTTGACGCGTTTTATGTTCAGGGTAATCCGATCGACGTCAAAATAACAGATGAAGGTCTGCTTGTCGAAACAATCGATAATTTTCTTCACAAAACCCGCCTCGATAGTCAGGTCTATTTATGGACACTTGAACCCTTTGAGGGTGATTTGTATATCGAATATGAGTTCAACTCATTACGACCCGGTGGACTGAGTCTGCTCATGGCCCAGGCATCGGGTATGAACCGGGAAGATTTTATGGCGGATTATCCATGGCGAACCTCCGGAAAGATGTCCATGGTCGGCTGGCAGGATGTTCGCAATTATCACTGGGAATATTACAGAGAGATGGCGGATGTACGCAACGACGTGATGTGCTCGGCCCTGATGAAAAACCCCTATCACCACCCTCTTGCCTATGGCTGTGTGGACCATCCGATTGAAAAATATCAGTGGCACAAACTCCAGTTTCTGCAATGCGGCAATAAAATCATTGGAGCGATCGACGGCGTCATTATGATTGAAGCAATGGATAATAGTTTCACCAATAATGGTCCTGTCTATAACTTTGGCAGGATTGCAATTCGATGTATGTTAAAGACAAAAATGAAATTTCGTAATTTTAAAGTGTATAATCGCCTGCAAGGATTTCATGTTGAAAGGATATACGCAAAGGATGAATAATTCTAAAATAAATGAAAAAATGATGCCGACCCGGCTTTACCAAAATCAAATTGAAAACGGAGACCAAATATGACGCAAACAGGAAAATTCGAAAAAACATTGATGATCTACACGATTCTTCTGCTTTTGCTTGGTGTCCATACACTCTTTTGTCAATCCCAAACCGTAATGGTAGGAACGGATGACCGGCTATTAAAACCGGTCGCTCTGGAGCTTGTCACCTATTTGGAAAGAATGTATGGAGCTGATCAAATAGAACACAGCGATGGTCTTCCCCGTAAAGAGTATACAATTGTTCTACAATTGGACAAGACTCTTAACGAAGAGGAATACCAGGTTCAGCCGGAAACGATTGGAGGAGAATCAAGACGAGTGGTTATTTCCGGCAAGACCCCGAGAGCTGTCCGCTATGCAATTTATCATTTCTTGCAGGAGCTCGGTTGCGGTTTTTATCTATCCGACGAGATCGTGCCTGATAAAAAAGATATTGACGACCTGAGTAATATCACCATTCATGATAAGCCTATGACCCCCAACAGAATTGTATTTAACTGGCATAATTTCCTCAGCGGTTGTTCAAGCTGGGATTTTGCCGAATGGCAGCACTATATCGACCAGGCGGTTAAAATGAGATACAACGGTCTGATGACGCATTTTTATGCCAACAATCCATCTTTCACCTTCTCGCATAACGGCATCCCCAAGGTGGCCGGTTTTCTGCCCAACACAAAAACAGGCCGCTCCTACGGAACCCAACAGGTCAATGATGTCACCCGGCTCTATGGCGGTGCTCTTTTTGACGATTCCGTTTTTGGCAGCACAGCCTCGAAAGGTCCTGATGATGAAAGGGTCGAGGCAGCACAAAACCTCATGAAGAGAGTATATTCATATGCCGAATCAAAATCAATGAACATCTGGATGGGATATGATGTGGATTATGCCCTGGCGAATACGCCTGAAATCGTTGCCACACTACCCGAAGATGCCAAGATTACCATTAAAAGAAAACCGGATAAATATTTCGGCATGGCGGACAGCATCATCACCTTACCCATCCCGGACACGCGTGATGGGAAAGCATATTATCGTTCGCAAATCAACGATCTGTTTTCTCTTTATCCGGAGATCGATAATCTGGTTCTCCAGACGCGGACGAGCGGGTCTGCTTTTTTAACCCTGAAATACGACGAATTCCCCGTTCACTGGAAAAACGAATTTGACAGGCTCTGTCTGCATCACTCCATGCTTGATAAAACCAGTGAAGAGCATACCGGCCGTTTTGCCACGGCAAAAATATATAGTGTGATACGGGAGTTGTTAAATGAACGCGGCCGGCAAAACATTCAGCTCTGGGCCGGCAGCTGGCGCTGTACCTGGATGGAACTGGCCGACCTGTTCTATCCCAAGGAGGTCGGCTTTATTCCGCTGGATTATAACACTGATTATTTTACGGTTCCTGAAAAATCAGATATCTTGAAAAAGACATCTCTTAATAGAAATGTATTGCCTGTCATCTGGGCACATCATGATGACTGGGAACACATCGGCGCACCCTATGCTCCCTACGAAAAACTGGCTACAAAAGTGAAAGACGTTGGCAATTCAGGTGTCGGGATCATCCATTGGACGACCAGGCCGCTTGATATTTTTTTCAAGAATACAGAACATCAATTGTGGAAGAACAGCCAACATTTTTCAATACAAAATACAGCTGCATCGATGGCCCGGCGCATGCTGGCAGGCCCGGATACAGTGCAGTTTGCTGACTTTCTAACAAATTGGATTCATCAAGGACATCGTTTTGGACGAGAGACAAGAACGTATTTCATTAATCGTCCTATACAAAAGACCGAACTGGACAACGCTCTGCAGCATTCCGGCGAACGAATCAGGATCCTTAAGAACATGACAGATAAAAATGATTTCATTCAATATCATCTCGCCATGGAACATTTCTGCAATGCGTTTTATCGGGCCCAGGTGAATTACCAGGATGCCTTGGAATCTTTTAATGATCGCAATTATGATTCAGCTATTCAATTTCTCAGGAAATGCAAACCTGAATCCGTCATAAAAAGCTATGCCCGGGCCGTGGCGATAAAGGGTGTGACCAAAGGCGAACAGGGCATGATCATAGAGATGAATTTAGGCTGGTTACCCATGATTTACAGTCTGCAGCAGACACTTGGGTTAAAAGCGATTCGCTACAATCTGGGTTATACCAATTATCCTAATTTGGGCGTGGGATTGTTATATACGAATTATTTCATAGACAGGAAAGGCGGTTTTGGCGTAACATGGGGGAGAGAGAATGTGGTTGTGAATATTTTACAAATGCGAATCCATTTTCGGACACTTTAAATTCCGTCTATTCCGACATATGTCAATCCGGAATCTCATCCTCAACATCATTTTCAGTTCAATTGCAACCGATCGGTTCCGATATCTCGCCAAGACAATTAAAAAATCCGGCATACATGGTTCCGGGTCGATATCGTTTGGGACTCATATTCAATGAACACAAACACTCGCGCCGCTCACAGAGAATTTTTACCCTGCATATTCTCAGTAAAGAGGATCCATCGGTGAAGATTTCCGATACGATAGACATCATTGCGCTTGCCGGCGGCAAAAATATCCCTGTGTGTAAAACATATGATATCGAATTAAAAAAAGCCACTGCTGTACAAATATACCTGACAGCGCGAAAGGATTCCTGTTTGCTCAACGGCGTGTGGCTAAAACCGCTGAACACAAAAACGGAATAAAAAAATCAAGATTCATCAATAAAAACAACAATTTTAGCTATTGACTTAATTCAAATAGAAGGAGAGTGGTAATGCATCATCAAAAGAGGTTAATTAGATTTTGCGCATCAAGTTTGATCATTTTAGTACTCGGCGTTTTCGTTAGTTCCAACAATGCCGCAGATAACAAATGGACGCCTCGGATTCTTTCAGAAGAGGTTCAATCAGAACACTATCTTCCCGATTTTTCCTATGCTGGTTATCGTTGGGGAGAAAAAACACTCCCTGAAAGCAAAACAACTCTTAACGTATTAAGCTTTGGTGCAATACCGGATGATGGTAAAGATGATACCAAAGCGCTTAAAAAAGCGTTTGCAGCGGCACATGAGGTTGAGGGGAAGGTTGTCCTGAGCTTTCCTCCCGGTAAATTTATCGTTAAAGATATTCTCTTTATTCACCGCAGTCATTTCGTTTTACAGGGCACCGGTAGTGGTAAAACGGGTACATGTCTATATTTTCCCCAACCTCTGAATGATCTTCCAGTACCCGAGGTAATGGAAGAACTGCAGGAATATCTTAAAGGGGGCTATTATCGCCAAAATATTAGAGATTTGGGAGTCAAAGTCCCCTATTCCCTTTATGCCTGGACAGGAGGATTGATCTGGACCGGCGTCAAAGGCAAAAGGATCAAACGATATTTGGAAACCTATGATACAGATTCTGTAATACTTGCCAAAATTGAAACCGGTAAAAGAGGACAACATGAAATCACGGTTCATTCCGTTTCTCAATTAAAAGTCGGAGAACTTGTCAGTATAGAGTGGTATAACAGACAAGGTGAAGAGGCGACTTTGATCGATCATATCTATGATCAACAAAACGTTGAGGTTGGAAAACGGCACTGGATCAATCCCGATTGGCCCCTGACATCACAGGAAGTCATGATCACAGCCATAAATGGAAATACCGTTACGATTAAATCTCCTTTAATGCATGATGCCCGGCCCGAATGGACCCCCCAAATTACAAAATGGGAGCATCTTGAAGAGGTGGGTATCGAACATTTATCCATCAGCTTTCCCTTTGATCTTTATAACGCTCATCATGTTGAAGATGGATACAACGGGATTTTTCTGAGCGGTCTCGCCCATTCCTGGGTAAGAGATGTTAAAATAAACAATGGGGACAGTGGTGTCATCACTGAAGACTGTGCCAATGTAACCATTCAAAATTTGGAAACAACGGGCCGTAATTATCACTATACCATTATGTTCGGTAATGTATACAATATGTTGGCTAAAAAAATCACTGTGAATGCACCTTGTATACATTCGTTAAGCTGTAATTCCGGTTCGAGAAGATGCGTGTTCACGGATTGTGATATCAATGTTCAGCCGACGCTGGACCAGCATCGTGCGGCCAACATGCAAAATTGTTTTGACAATATCAAAATCGTTGATAAAGAGCCCTTCCATTCCTTTTTTGGTCTCGGAGGTGCTGCATACTGGAGGCCGGCACACGGCGCTTTTTCAACTTTTTGGAATATAAGGCTACAACTCGACTATCCGCATACAGCAGATACGGCTATTCAGCTAAAGGGAATCACCGAAGGTCCATCAGCGCGCCTGGTTGGTATTCATGCGAATTATCCATTAGATATAGCCTATGGGCCGAATGCTTATAAAGAAGGTCTGAACAAACGCAATATTACCGTACCCTCACTTTATGAATATCAATTAAAAAAACGGTTGGCAAAATAACCTGGAAAACAACCAGGTAACAAGGATTTAATCGAGCCGAACATGAAAATAATGACCCCTGGTATTATATTAGTGATATTTATCAATGCAGCACTAGCTGATGAATTTTCCGTTTCTTCGGCAACGGAAATATCTTCTGCTATGACTATGGTACAACCCGGTGACACATTAACCATGACAAACGGTATCTGGAATAATCAAGAGATAACGTTTTATGGCAATGGCAATGAACACAATCCTATCCTCCTCCGGGCCGGAGAACCCGGTCATGTGATTCTCACCGGCACATCACGATTGCAGGTCAACGGAAGCTATTTAATTGTGAATGGTCTCTATTTTCTCGGCTCCTATGGAGAGTATTACAAGGTTCCCCTGATTGATTTTAAAAACCAGTGCCATGATTGTCGTTTGACGAACACGGCCATGGTGAATTGCAATCCGGAGAACTGGAGATTATTATACAAATGGGTTCAAGCCGGCGGCACGCATAATCGGATCGACCATTGCTATTTCAGCGGTAAAAATCACGAGGACGCATTGCTTAAAATTTTGATTCCGAATAATGGGCCAGGTTATTCACGTGTTGATCATAACTATTTTGGGGACATTCCTGTTGGAAAGACAAATAATGGCTGGGAGACAATTCGTATCCAGGGTCCGCAAGTCGCTGCCGGTAAAACAATTGTTGAAGATAATCTTTTCTATCGCTGTGATGGTGAAATTGAAATCATTTCGCTTAAAGCCGGAGATAATGACATACGGCGAAATACGTTTTATGAATCGATGGGCACATTAACCTGTCGCTTAAATACGGGCAACAGAATCTATAATAATTTTTTCATCGGTAACGACAAACGCGGCACCGGCGGTATCCGTATGTACAGCAAAGACCATATCATCACCAATAATTATTTTGAAAATCTGAATGGAAGCAGCCCCCTCTATAGTGCGCTATCCTATATGACCGCTCAGGTCGGTATGCCTGAGGTTGAGAATGTTTTGGCCGCATTTAATACGATGGTGAATTGCAGATATACGATCGAAATTGCTGTTGGCAGGGATGCCGGCGCAGGAAGAATTATTCCACCGCGCGGTTTAAGATTTGCCAATAATATTGCTATCAATTCAGCTGGTGATTTCATCCATTATCGGGAAGATGTTACCGGAATTAGCTATGAAGGAAATATATTGTATGGAACGGATATCGGAATCCCAATCACAGCAGGAATCGATACCATTGATCCAAAGTTATATCCGGCACCGGATAACCTCTGGCGACTATCAAATGACAGCCCGGCAATTGATAACGCCGTGGGTGATTATACCCATGTGATGATTGACCTTGATGGCCAGCCTCGCAATGATGGCCATCATGATATTGGTGCAGATGAATTTTCAAGCGCTCCCATCCTGAATCGGCCGCTTACACGCGATGATGTTGGACCCGATTGGATAAAACAGCCGGATTTACCGGTAGCACTATCAATTGTTAAAGCCGGCAGTGGTTGCGGAACAGTCACTCTTGATCCACCCGTTGGTGTTTATGCAAAAGGAACTGCGGTGACCCTGACCGCGACTCCTGATACAGACAATCAGTTTGGCGGTTGGAGTGATGATCTATCCGGATCGGAAAATCCTGTGACAATTTTAATGAATTCCCATAAAACAATTACGGCAACCTTTGTTCCACCCACCACTTATAATTTAGCCACATGGATAACAGGTTCCGGAACGGTATTGTTTGATCCGCCTGGAGGAACTTATCACCAGGGTACAGTCGTCAAAGTAACAGCAGCTCCGGCTGATGGCTGGGAATTCAATCACTGGGGCGGTGCATTGACTGGTTCTGCCAATCCTGATAGTATCACTTTGACCAGGGACACTGGAATTCTCGCATTTTTTACCCAATCAACAAGTATCAGAATTGCTGCTGATACACCATCAGATTATCGCCTGTATCAAAACTATCCGAATCCATTTAACCATACAACCAACATATCCTTTTATTTAAAGGAACCAGGTATTACCTCTCTGAAAATATATGACACGGTTGGGCATCAAGTCGCAGAAGTTAAGAATCAATACCTCCCTGTTGGCCCTCACGTTATCCAATACGATGCATCGAATTTAGGGTCGGGCGTTTATATCTGCAAAATGAATTCGGGCCGGTTTACCCGGATAATAAAAATGATTCTGGTAAAATAAGTTTAAAAAACCGAAACATACTCAAATAAAAAGATTCTTGGAAGGAAAGGTAGCAGAAAATGAAAAAGAGAGATAAAAATGGACACTTGAATTGAGAAAAATCACCGGGATAGGATGAGGATTATAAAGCTATTCCCTAAAACCAAAACAATGAAGAAAGACTGTTCATATGAACAATAAAATAAATTTCATGCTCCTGATTCATTTTTTAATGCTTGTTCTGGGCAGAAAAATAAATCTTCCGGATAAAAGATCCTTTCAGAGTTGAAAAAAAATTTTAATATTCTATATTCACAGATAACCTTATCCATGCTTTTCTCAGCATAAATCGGTTTTTCTGGTTCTTCCGAATAATGAGTACTTTTTTAACCGCTGAGAAAACGCCAA
>CAZSOP010000079.1:7647-11787 GCA_964608385.1 uncultured Cytophagia bacterium | reverse complement strand
GGCCGTTAAAAGATTGTTGAACGCTATGGTATAAAAAGCTATATTAATAAAATTTCTCTCAGGAAATATCTTGGTATTACGCTCAGGAGTGATCATGAAAAGAGTTATATTGGGTATTCTTTTATTATTTATTTGTCAATTTTCCTCTGCCCAGGAAGGCAAGTGGGCGATAGGTCCGCATTTGACGTTTTCCGTACCTCAGGCTGAATTTGCCAATGTCTCGAGTTTGGGCGAAGGTATAGGTGGAAAGCTGTTCTATCGCTTTGAGTCAATGCCGGTGCTGGAAGCGCGGCTGGATATTATTTATCTTTCTTATGGTGAAAAACGAAACCGGCAATCTCTGGCAATCGGTTATTTCCCGGTTACCATTCGAAATGAATCTTTTCAGTTTACGGCAGGGCCGCAGCTTGTCACCAATATTGGCCGTTTCAGGCCCTACTTTGCCCCCATGGGAGGGTTGTATGTTTACCGGTCTGTTATGTCAAGTCCAGAACTCTATTATTATTATGGCATACCCGCCTCTGAAACCACAGAAAGCTATACCAATTGGGGGTGGAATTTATCTGCAGGACTTATGTTTGATCTCACTATAGGGGCACATATTGATTTGGGCTTCAAGTATCAACGGATAACCAATGCGGTTGAGAATCAAATCGGCGAGACAAAAATTACCAGCGATGCGGAGGATTTTATCATCACTCTGGGAGCTGTGTTTTTCCTCAACGATTGAGTTATGAAAATTACGCCGGTCTTTTCGTGGTTTATACGGGATTACTTGAAGGTTATATGCATGGATACAACGTCAAGTTTTAAAATAAAAACAGAGTCACAGAGCTGAAGAAGAGATGATTATGGATGAACATTGCGGAGTCATTCGTTTTTATTTGCAACGACAAACCTTCTCTTTACGCAAAAATAGATTTTTGTTGGTATAAATCAAAGACTGAAACGTTCCGATTGTTTTCAGTCTTAAAAAAAACATGAATTTACTTGACATTTTATTTTGTATTTTGTTAATTGATTAGTATCAATAGCTATGTTGCTAGGATTTTGCACCCGGTGATTTTCAGCAACTTATGGCTCTCTTTTTTTTACCACGCATTCGCCATGCTCAGGAAGATGAAATCAAATGAAACCGATGAATTAAAATTATCGAGGGGAACGTGAAAAAAGTTGATACAAGCCGGGCGGAGCAACAAACGATTATAAATACCGGGTATTTTATTTGTGACAAGAGGGGTCGATTCCTTTCTGTGAATGAATTGCTCGTATCGCTAACCGGTTATTCTGAAGAAGAGATATTATCGCTGTCGATTTCAGATATCATGCCGGAAGAGGAAGAGTCTGAATTTTTCTCGCTGTTGTATCAGGAAGAAAATATCGGCAAAACCCTGACGTTTTCATTTCATCTTATCAACAAGCTGGGGGAGAGGCGGCCTGTCGAGTTTAAAATTCGTCTGATAACGGATGATAACGAGCGGGTTATCGGTTTCAGAGGGCATGTGGTTCTGTTGCCGGTCAAAACCAGAAAAGAAAGACCGGATGAGGTTGGAAACCAAACCCGTCTGGTGGAAGATTTGGTCGATATTATTTATATGGGCTATTCAGAACCATTGGCCAATGTGTTAAAACGCGTCGCAGAAAGTATCGGACAGAACTTTGGGTTCAAGCGCAGCACCATTGCTCTGCTGGACAAGCGGAAAAGGACATTTGTCAAGCATGCTATGGTAGGATATAGCGATGACTCATCGGCAACCGAACGCCGTTCAATCGAAGCCCCTCAGGATGTTATTTCCCGTATTTTTGCAGATCATAAAAAAATCAAGGTTATTCGTCATTCCCAGCCACAGGAAAGCAGTGATGGACGTGTCAGCGGACTAGCTCTGGCTCAGGAACATCAGATCGAAAAATGGCATGAGCGAGACCTTCTTTTGCTCAACTTGACCAATCATTCCGGTAAAACATTTGGATACGTTTCGCTTGAATCGCCTCTTGAAGAGAGAAAGCCGGATCAAACCACATTTGACAATCTGGAAATGTTTTCTTCTCTTCTATCCATGGCAATCGAAAATTACTATCGTTTTTCCAGCCTGGAAAAACGCAACCGCCGCTTAAAGCAGGTTCTGGTCAATAGCAATATATTCAAACTCTATCTCTCCCTTTCCGAACTGCTTAAAGAAGTGGTGTGGTCTGTTAAATTTACCGTTGATTTTAATGTGGTTTCCCTTATTTTGATCAGTAAAAAGTCCGGTATGCTGGAAACCAAAGCGGTTGCATGTGACGAAAAAATAAAGGTGTTACAACTCGGAGAGTTGTGTTTTGACCTCAAGGCATTTAGCGATATGCTTCGGGATGAGTATCGTCAGGGCAAATCTTACCTGATTACTGAAGAAGAATCTGTATTGCAGCATTTTAAGCAAATATACTATGGAGCACGGTTAAATCATCCCCAAAACAGCAGTTGGCCTATATGGGCGTTATTGCTGGTCCCCATAAAGTCACGGGAAGGCAAAATCATTGGATTCCTGGCTGCAGATGACCCCGGTGATCGTCAAATGCCCAATCGTGATACGATGAAGATTATGGAAATTATGGCCAATCAAATTGCTATCGCCATCGATAATCGCGTCATGTATGTGCAATCCAGGGAACAGATGAAGGAAACCGTTAACAACCGGTCCTCCGGACCGGACACAGAATCCTACGCAATCGGTGCTGAATCATCCGGAATCAATTATGACAGTGAAAGAGCGGAACATTATTCCAGTGGTGGTTTGAGAAAGCTTGTTGAGAAATTTTTACGGTAAGCAGAATGGAACATTTTCCTGCTTGATTCGTTTTAAACAGTGTATTGATAACAAGCCATATTTTTTGATAAATTATATAAACCGTGACCCCTTCAGTCACGGTTTTTTACTTTCAGGAAAATGATGAGACGGCGAGCATTTTTTAAATCTTTGATTGGTGCTACAAGCTCTTTTGGTATGGTTCGACATGGATATGGTGGTAAAAAAGAGATGTTGATCCCGACTTCTGTCGTTTCAGGGGCGCCTTTTTCCAGGGTTGTGCTGGCAACTGAAAGAGGATTGAGTGACGGCATTCGGCCCGTTGCGGAAGAATGCATCGGAAATCTGTTGGCGCGATCATTAGAAACGCTTTTCGAAGAAAAAGCCGATATCGTCTGGCGGCGGTTATTTTCTCCTGATGATATTGTCGGTCTTAAGGTCAACTGTTTGGCCGGTAAAGGGCTTTCCACCCGCCCTGAACTCGTGAATGCGGTATGTGAGGCGTTGCTGCAAGCGGGGATTCAGAAACACCGCATTATCATTTGGGACAAAAGCGATCGCGACCTAGAGCGCGCTGGTTACTCTATTGAAAGACGGAAGAACAGGGTGCAGTGTTTCGGTACCAACAAAGTCGGTTATACGTCCAGGATTTATGAGTATGGTTATGTGGGCAGCCAGCTATCGCGCATTATTACCGATCACTGCAGTGCAATCATCAATCTGCCTGTTCTCAAAGATCACGGCATCGTGGGCTTGAGCGTCGGATTAAAGAATTTTTTTGGTGCCATCAATAATCCCAACAAATATCACGATAATGTAGGTGATCCTTATGTGGCTGATGTTAATATGTTAACCCCGATTCGAAGCAAAACCCGTCTGAGCATTTGTGACGCGATTACACCACAGTATGAAGGGGGACCTCCCTATATGCCACAATGGACCTGGCCGATGAACAGTCTGCTGGTATCAACCGATATGGTTGCTATGGATCAGGTTGGTTGGGATATTGTTGAGGAAAAAAGACGCGAAAACAAATTTTCCTCTCTGGCCCGGTGCGGGCGGGAACCGGTTTATATCAACACAGCTGCAGACGCCGAGCACAGGTTGGGGACCAATAATTCGGCAAAAATAAAATTGTTGAAGGTATGATGGATCGAAGAACATTTATCAAGGTATCTTCCTGCAGCGCTGCAGGATATTGTTTGTTGAGGGATGGCAAAGTACTGGCCGGGGATGCCGGTGTTGCACCGGCCCGCTATTTTGAAAAGTTGCCTTTCCGTAAAATAAAATGCACACTGTGTCCGCGAGAATGTGTCATCGATGATTTGGAGCGGGGATATTGCGGCGTTCGTGA
>CAZSOP010000079.1:0-7637 GCA_964608385.1 uncultured Cytophagia bacterium | reverse complement strand
GTTTATGGCAACCCATGTTCTGCACATATCGATCCGATCGAAAAGAAACCTCTGTTTCATTTTTTACCCGGAACTCTGTCATTTTCCATCGCCACGGTCGGTTGCAATGTCTTTTGTAAATTTTGCCAGAACTGGCAAATCTCGCAGGCCCGGCCGGAACAGGTCAAATCTATGAAAATGTCCCCGGAAAAGGTTGCAGAAATTGCTGTTGAACGAAACTGTCCATCGGTTGCCTATACCTACACGGAGCCGGTTGTTTTTACTGAATATATGTATGATACCGCCGGGGCCTGCCGGGATCGCAATATTAAAAGCGTTATGATCTCGAACGGCTATATTCAAAAAGAGCCGATGAAGGACCTGTGCACGGTTTTAAATGCCGTCAAAATAGATTTAAAGGCGTTTACTCGGCGGTTTTATAAAGAACTGGTTGCAGGTGAGCTAAGACCCGTCCTTGATACACTGATCTTTTTACGTCAGCAAAATATGTGGACCGAGATTGTCTATATGATTATCCCCGGTCAAAACGATGACCCCGGGGAGCTAAAAGAATTGTCAAAATGGATCGTCGAAGAACTGGGCCCTGATACACCGCTTCATTTCAGCCGTTTCTATCCGCAATACCGTTTGAAAAATTTACCGGCAACACCGACATCGACACTTGAAACCGCCCGTAAAATTGCTTTTGATAACGGCCTCAAGTATGTTTATATCGGGAATGTACCCGGACATGCTGCTGAAAACACATATTGCCCTTCCTGTCAACGTTTGCTCATTAAACGCACGGGCTACCGGATTATTGAGAATGCGATACAAAACAACCGCTGTTCATACTGCAGCGCAACGATTGCCGGTGTTTGGTAGAGAGAATATCAAGGAGGTATAGATGACGAGATTGTTTCATTGGTGTTTGGTTTTTGTTCTGACAACCTTTTGTTCGCCTCTGTTTTCACAACAGGACTATCGTCAAGCCGCAGTTGCCGCTTCTTTTTACCCGGGAAGCCCGGATGAACTGTCGCAAATGGTAGAGCATCTGATCTCCGGGGCTTCGGATCAGAAAATCGATGGTGAAATCATTGGCATTGTTGCCCCGCATGCCGGTTATGTGTTTTCAGGCTCAATCGCCGCAACCGCTTACAAACAGGTATTGAATCGGGTTTATGATGTGGTTGTGATCATTGCTCCCAGCCATCGTGATCCATTTTCGGGTGCCACGATCTATCCCGGGGACGGATATATCACACCCTTGGGCAAAATGGATATGGCCAAAGAACTGTGCAGGGAGTTGGTATCGCGCTGTGACAATATAACGTTTTCCAACCATGGCCATAGGCAGGAACATGCCCTTGAAGTGCAGTTGCCATTTTTGCAAACCGTTTTTTCACCACCACCTGAAATGATAGCGATGGTTGTCGGAAGCTGTGACTGGAATATGTGTGAGGCGATTGGGTCTCAGCTGGGTGTGAGTTTAGAGGGTAAGAAAGCGCTGATTATTGCCAGTACCGATCTTTACCATGGATATTCCTATGAGGAATGCAAAAGCATCGACAAGAAAACAGTTGAAGCTATGCTTAAAGCCGACCCCCGGGAATTGTTTCAGGGTTTCAAGAGTCAAACCCTACAGGCCTGCGGGGGACCTGCGGTTGTCATCATGCGTCTTGCTGCCGAAGCGCTCGGTGCAACCGATGCGGCTCTTCTTGCGCATACCAATTCCAACGATGTCACCGGAGAACGGGGTGGCTATGTGGTGGGATATAGCGCTTTGGCCTATTATGCGGGCGATGCCGAAATTTCTGAAGGCAGGATAGAGTTTCCTCCTCTGGAGGTTCATGAACAAAAATTTTTATTGCAAAGTGCCCGGGAAGCAATCGAACAGTATGTAAAGAACAAAACCATTGCACAATTTGAGCCAATATCAGATCGGTTGAAACAGAAGAGGGGTGTTTTTGTAACCATTAATAAAAACGGCAGGTTGCGCGGTTGTATTGGCGCGCATCAGGCCGTTGAGCCGGTTTACAAGCTGGTTCCCGATCGTGCAGTGGCCGCAGCCTTTCAGGATCCGAGATTTCCACCCCTGACGCAAGAAGAGCTGGATGATATATCCATAAAGGTATCCGTATATATCACCAATGTCTATGCCATCAAAAGCATAGAGGAATTCGAAATGGGCAAGCATGGTATCATCATGATCAAAGATGGCCGCGGGGCAACGTTTCTACCTGAGGTTCCGCTGGAAGCGGGTTGGAAGCATAAAGAGGAAGAGATGCGACAATTATGCTACAAAGCAGGATTGAATTTGGATGCTTATAAAAACGGTGCACAATTTTATGTTTATGAAACACAGGTTTTTGGCGAAGAGATATTTTAGAGAGGTAAATCAATGCAAAATCGAGAATCCATGTTTACATTAGAGCAACAGAAAACATTACTCAACATCGCCAGGGAGACCATCCGGTCGTTGAGTCAAAATCAGAATATGCCTGTTTTCGATGTAAAGGATGAAAAATTAAATCAATCCATGGGGGTATTTGTTACCTTGACCATAGATGGGGAATTGTGCGGTTGTATCGGCAGTATAGAAGGGCAGGGTCCGTTGTGGAAGACAATCGCGGAGATGGCTGTTTCGGCGGCTTTTCGCGATCCCAGGTTTCCTGCTGTTTCTGCTCGACAAATGGAAAAGCTAAGGATAGAAATATCCGTGTTGTCCCCTCTGGAAAAAATAGATAATATCGATGAAATTCATGTCGGTGAGCATGGACTCTATATAAAGTCTTCCTATTCAAGCGGTCTTTTACTTCCCCAGGTTGCCTCTGAACGCAATTGGGACCGGTTGACCTTTTTGCAGCATACATGCATAAAAGCAGGTCTGCCGGTCGATGCCTGGCAGAATGATGAAACCGATATTTTCATTTTTTTCGCCGATATTTTTGCAGAATAACAAAGTCAGGGTCTATTTTACTTGTTTTTATCTGTGGCCTTCCCTAATTTGAAGATAAATATAACGATCCAACTCTTGGAATGAAAACAACATTATTTTTTATCTCAATTTTATTAATCGTCATGGGTTTCCATTGTTCCGACAGGGAACGCAATAATCCTCTGGACCCGGATAATGCGGATACCGGTGGAAGACCGACTGGTTTTTTTGCTTATGCGGAAAAAAATATCGTAAAGATACATTGGCAGCCCATAAATGCGACGGATTTAAGCGGCTATACGCTCTACAGGCGCAAGGTGGGGAACCCGTTTCGCAAGCTCGCTTCTTTGGCGCCTGACGTCCATCGTTATGAAGATGTCGTAGATCAGTACGGGATTACTTGTGAATATAAAATGACGGTAATGGCAGGCACTTACGAGTCGCGGCCTACAAAAGTCGCAAAGGTGACTCCGGGTCCAACGTTTACCTGGCTGGCTGATCCCGGAGACGGGGCGGTAAAAAAATTTACGCATGACCTTGGATATGTTTTGTCGATGTTTTCCGGAGCCTATTCACCATTTCGTATTGCTCTCAATTCAGCGCGGCAAAATCATTGGATATTTTCGAGATATAGTGGAACCATTTACAAGATAGACGCGTATGGTAATGCTATAGCGCAAGTACGCGTCGGTATGCCGACCTTGTGGGATATGGATGTCGACACCCTTCGCGATGAGTTATGGGTGGCGCGGTATGGTCAGGGTATGGTAACGCTTATTTCTCATAATGCAGAGGTCTTGCACTCAATTTATGATATCGGAAAGCCCCTGGCAGTGGCAGTGGATTCACGACTGCAACTGGGTTGGGTTATCGATGATTCCAGCAAGAAGATATTTCGCCTTCAAAATGACGATGGGCGTTTGCGAATTGAAGATAGTTATGACTTGACAAATCCAAAAGCGATCGCTCTCGATGAGAACAACCAGACGATGTGGGTAGCTGATAGCAGCCGGATCGTAAGAATGTCGTACGAGGGTAGAATCGAGCAGGTAATCGATTCGCCCTATTATGCCGAGTTGATTGCGTTTAATGTACAGAAAGGTGATATTTGGTATATAGATCGCCGTGCTTCCGGTGAGTTTGCCTCTCTGGTGAAATGCGATAGCGATGGTAATATGCTTTTCGAAAGGGAGGTCTTTTACGATCCTGTTGCCATTGTTGTCAATGAATTCAATGGCGATTGCCTGGTTGCCGACCTCAGCTATGAACATCTGGGGGTTTGGCGCTGTTCGAATAGCGGTGTTATAGAACACGTTATCGAAAAGGTTCGCCCTTTTGATCTGGATATCGAATATACGGGTCACTAAACTATGAAAAACGTTGCCAAATCTTCAGAATTGTTAATTTTAATCCTGGGAATAACCGGTTTTATAGTTTTTTTGTTTTTTTATCCGACCATTTTCATCACCAGCGCCATCGATATAAATCATGAAAAGTCGGCACTAATAACCATTGCTAAAGAGTCACTTCAGCGGTTGGGATACGTGCCCTCGGACTATAATGCGCGAGTCAAATTTGAAGCGCATAATAAACTGCTTGAATATCTAAATCAAAAATATTCGATCGAGGAGCAAAAAGAACATTTTGATGCTCTGCAACCCTATTACTGGCGTATAATCTTTACACCCGTAAGTGAACCGGATGACAGCAGTGAAACAAAAAGCGATCCGCCCTGGATCAATCAAATCGATATACTTTTTGATCAAAATGGCGATGAAATCGGATTTTTGACCAAGGCTGACGATGATAGCACGATTCACAATATAACCCCCGAGCGGGCCCGCCATCTGGCTGATTCTACGTTGATAGCCCGGATGCAGGCGGATACCGCAAAATTTAGCTTTTCGCGTTTTAAACAGATTCCGCGTGACTATAGAATCGACTATACTGTTGAATATCTGCGATCAGAACCGGTACTGGATATTCCGGTTAAATTGAATATTGATGTGATTGGCGATCGCGTCGGTAACTATGAATATGAATTTGATGTTCCGGATTCCCGGGTTTCTGAATTATCACGCATTATCGCCATTGTTCCCTTTTTCCTTGCGATCGTTGCTGTCGGTATCATGTTCATCGTCATGAGCATTAAAAAGCTGCGGGCCGATGGGCTCGGACTGCGCTATGTCTCTCCTATAGCAATTTCGATGGGACTGGCCTCGGCACTTTGGCTCTTGCTGGAGGCGTCTTCCAGCGGGGTTGATATGATCAATACCATTATAGGCATGTTTTTCCTTGGTATTATCAGCAGTATTGCTGTTTTCATCGGGGTTGCCTGTTCCGACTCGATGACGAGAGAAATATGGGATACCAAGCTGATTACCCTGGATGCGCTGAGAAATGGTTATATTCAGCATCGTCTCTTTTCCTTGTCGGTACTGCGGGGGTTTGCCTATGCCGGAATATTACTTGGTTTGATTGTCTTTTTTTCAAAAATTGCATCGTTATTTCAGTGGAGTGATATTGCCGATGTTGCAACTGACCTAAGCCTGGTCAATACCTGGAGTTCCTTTTTGACCGTCCTGGTCGGGGGATATACATCGACCATATGGTTACAATATATCCTCACTCTGTTTCTGGTTTCGTTTTTGGCGAAATATATCGGCTATCGAATGTGGATTATTTGTCTGGTCGGCTTGCTGTGGGGTGTTTTGAACAGCACCGACTTTTATTATCCGACACAACACTATTATTTGAATTTTTTGCAATATTTTATCTTTGGGTCCCTGTTTGCCGTCATTCTTTTAAAGTATGATTTTTTTACGCTATTTGTCGCCTTTTTTACCTTTTACCTACTTAAACGCGTGGTGATGCTTTATCATTTCGACCACCGGATTTATATCCTCAATGCGGCGTTCTTGTCATTGATTCCCCTTGCTTTGCTTGTTCTGGCAATTGTGTATTATAAAAACAAGATCGATCACAACGAGTTAAAAGTATTTACACCGGTTTATGTAAACAAAATAGTAGAGCGGGAACGGCTGCAACGCGAGCTGGAGATCGCGCGGCGGGTGCAGCTGAGTTTTTTGCCACGTGAAAAACCCGATATCGCGGGACTTGATAGTGCGAGCATATGTATCCCGGCCCTTGATGTTGGTGGTGATTATTTTGATTTTATTAAACTCGACTCTCAGAGGCTTGGTGTTGCTATTGGCGATGTATCCGGTAAGGGCATATCAGCGGCTTTTTATATGACTCTGACTAAAGGATTTTTGCGTTCTATTACCCGAACCATTCTCTCCCCCAAACAGGTGTTGATGGAGATCAATAAGCTTTTTTATGAAAATGTCGAACGAAGGCATTTTATCAGTATGATCTATGGAATCATTGATCTTGAAAATCGTCAATTTACATTTGCACGGGCCGGTCATAATCCGGTACTCACACATCAGCCGAAAAGCGGTAAAACAGCACGGTTATGCCCGAATGGGATTGCACTGGGTCTGGAAAAGGGTGAGATGTTTGATCAAATTATTCAGGAACAGCGGATACCGATTCGGACCGGCGATTTACTTGCATTTTACACCGATGGATTCACGGAAGCGATGAATTCCGCAAATGAAGAATTTGGCGAAGCCCGGCTGGAGACTTTGTTATCCTATTCCAATAATGAGGATGCGGAAATGCTCTTGCAAACCATCCGCAATCGGGTGAAGGCCTTTACCGGCAATACAATCCAACATGACGATATGACGATGGTTATTCTGAAAATTGTGTCCTAATTCGAGTCGTTTTATGAAACGAAATATCAGCACATTGTCTCTGTTATTGCCTTTGGCTCTGTTCTTAATCGCCGTTTTGTTGAAATCACCGGTTTCTTTGCAACCGGCTCAAATTTATATACTCAAAGAGATACTGATATTCGGCGCCATCCTGTTATCGATTCCTTTGATATTTCATCAAAAATGGGCGTCTGACCGTAATGTGCTGCGGGGGTTGCGCCAGCTGTTTTTTTTCATCTTTCTTACCTATTTTCTCTTTCTATTTTTAAAAAAATCCTGGCCCCAATCCGCGGTTACCTTCAATGACCCGAATTATTTCGCCCTTGTACTCTGGGCTATCTATTCTTTTGTCTTTATGATGATTTGTATCGCCATCCTTCGCAATCTGATTTTTATCAAGCGAAAACGTCCAACCTTAAGCAATTTTAGTGCCTTGTTATTTTTTCTCGTTTTTTATTCCTTGTTGGGAGTTTTAAACGACCAGCTCGATATTCCCAAAGAAGTGGTCGATTCCATTCATTATTTCATTCTTTTTATCCTTTTGAATTTGATGATCATCAACTCGTTGAGGGTTTCCTGGATTAATTATCTCAATAAAAAACAAAAAATTACTTTATTCTGGAGTGGGCTGTTTCTGATACCTTTTTTAATTCATCTAACCATTCTATATTATCAATCCAGCCCGATTATCCACTTTAGCGTTGTATTGGATCGATTTGTAAACCAAAGCATTTTGTTGCTGACCGTATATGCCAGTTTTGCTTTAATCGGACTGCTTGCCCATCTACCCACTGCCCAACTTTTTGACCGAAAAATTCGACAAATCGAATCCATGCATAATCTGAGCCGGGCTATCAGTACAGAGTTTGATTTGAACAAATTGGTTGTTTTAATCGTCAAATTGGTTTCAGATGTAACCGAATCAGATTTTGCCTGGC
>CAZSOP010000078.1:10581-11803 GCA_964608385.1 uncultured Cytophagia bacterium | reverse complement strand
GACGGCTTCGTCAAGCCCTGGTATCAGTTTAAAACTGGAAGGAATTTCCTATTGTGCAGGTTCAGAATTACCCATAGTCTTGGTCGATATTATGCGGGGTGGTCCCGGTCTGGGAAATATTGCTCCGGCTCAGGCGGATTATAATCAAATCGTAAAAGGAGGGGGCCATGGTAATTACAAAATGCCTGTCCTTGCTCCCAATAGCGCCCAGGAAATGTGTGATCTGACCATGCAGGCCTTTGAGCTTGCGGATCAGTATTTGAATCCCGCCGTGGTCCTCGCTGATGGCTTTATCGGACAGATGATGGAGCCTGTCGAGTTTCCTCAGGCCGTAGATAAAATACCGGATAAAGATTGGGCGATCCATACCGATCTCAAGGATGAGAGCCGGCTGATCAGTTCTATTGATCTCGAGCCGGAAATGCTGGAAAAGCACAATCTTAAATTACAGAAGAAATATAGAGAGATTGAAGCAAACCACGTCCAATATGAGGATTATAAAATCGATGATGCCCAAATCATTCTCATGGGATATGGGGTGGTTTCACGGGTTTTGTATTCCGCTGTTGATTCCCTGCGTCAGGATGGTATCAAGGCGGGATTGATACGTCCTGTTTCTCTGTGGCCATTTCCAAAACAACATATTGCGGATTTGGCTTTAAAGAGTGATGCATTTCTTGTGGTTGAACTTTCCAACGGCCAAATGATAGATGACGTCCGGCTCGCTGTTAATGGAGTGCGGCCGGTTCATTTTTATAACCGAATGGGGGGGACGATCCCTACACCGGAAGAAATTTGTCAACAGGTCAAAAAACTATAAAGGCAATGAATATGGCTAAAGTATTGCAAAAAGCGAATAGTTTTTATGATATCTATGAACGTAAATCAGGTATGAATAAAGATATTACCCATTATTGTCCCGGATGCGGGCATGGGGTTTTGCATAAATTAATCGCTGAAGCTATTGATGATTTTGATATTCGCGACCGAACGATTCTGATTAGTCCGGTTGGATGCAGCGTCTTTGCTTATTATTATTTTCGGGTTGGCAATATTCAGGCTGCACACGGACGGGCTCCGGCGGTTGCAACCGGTATCAAACGCGCCATGCCGCATAGTATTGTGATCAGTTACCAGGGAGATGGTGACCTCGCTGCTATCGGCGGAAATAATATTATGCGGCATGGCGCGTTTGATAGATCGGAAGAGCACACGTCTGAAC
>CAZSOP010000078.1:0-10571 GCA_964608385.1 uncultured Cytophagia bacterium | reverse complement strand
ATCGCGGTGAGAAGATCACCGTTTTTTTCGTCAACAATGCGATTTATGGCATGACCGGAGGTCAGATGGCACCGACCACAATTGTCGGTCAAAAAACCACCACCAGTCCCTATGGCAGAAAACCGGAGAATGAAGGATACCCGGTTCGAATGTGCGAACTGATTTCCACACTTGAGGCTCCCTTGTATGTTGAACGCGTCGCTCTTGGTGATCCCAGGCATACCAATAAAGTCAGGCGCGCTGTACGCAGAGGACTCAAAAATCAGATTGAGAATAAAGGATTTTCCTTCGTTGAAGTGCTGTCGGTATGTCCCTCCGGCTGGAAGATGACACCGGAACAAGCGAAAAATTGGTTGCAGGAAGAAATGGTCAAATATTTTCCTCTTGGTGTTTATAAAGACGAATCATCAAAAATCGAGACAACCGAGGCCAAACCGCACGTCTTTACAATAGACAACATCAATGAAAACCTATCCATTCCAACTCGAGAGAGTGCTGCTGATAAAGTTGAAAAAAAGCCGCAGGAACAATATCGCAATCCAAAATTCATCATTGCCGGATTTGGTGGTCAGGGCGTCTTAATGCTTGGTTTGGGCCTGGCACAGGCTGGAATGGAAGCTGGTTATCAGGTTTCGTGGATCCCTTCCTATGGCCCGGAAATGCGTGGCGGTACCGCCAATTGTCATGTTAATCTTTCTACGGAAAGAATAGGATCACCAACAGTGTCACAACCCTCTCTGCTCATTGCAATGAATGCGCCTTCTTTGGATAAATTCGAGAAACAGGTTGTGAAAAATGGTATGATTCTATACAATACTTCCATGATCGATAAAAAGCCGGAACGCAGTGATACCGAAAGCGTCGGTATCCCTGCTACCGAAATTGCCGACGAGTTGGGAAACACCCGTGTCGCCAATATGGTGGTGCTCGGTGCTTATATCGGATTAACCGGAATCCTGGACAAAAAGACTCTGTTTCAGGCATTGCCGAAATTTATTAAACGAAATGCCATGATCCCTTTGAATGAAAAGGCCATCGAAAAGGGCATTGAATTTGTACAAAAATAAACCCGGATGGGCTACCTGTTGATTCTGAACAATCCCCGCTTGAACGTTTGGGCGGGGATTTGATTATAATGAATAAAAAAAAATTCGAAAAATATCTGGATTATAAAATATTACCCTCCGTTCAAAAACCCGGACGGTATGTGGGTAATGAAATTAATATGATCCGTAAAGATCCGGATACCGTTGATTTGCGCATCGCATTGGCCTTTCCCGATGTCTATGAAGTGGGAATGTCCTACATGGGGTTTTCTATTCTCTACCATCTATTGAACCGCGAATCCAGTATTTATGCAGAACGCGTTTATGCGCCATGGATGGATATGGAAGATGCTCTGCGCCGTTATGATCTACCGTTATATACACTTGAGACCTACTCACCCCTGGCTGAAATGGATGTCGTTGGTTTTACCTTGCAGTACGAGCTTCACTATACGACCATCCTCAATATGCTCGATATGTCCAGGATACCGGTATTCTCGAGAGATAGAAATGATTTGCCTCTCATCATCGGCGGCGGTCCCTGTGTCTATAATCCCGAGCCGGTAGCAGCCTTTTTTGATCTTTTTTTAATCGGTGATGCCGAAGAAAACCTGGTAAAAGTGATGAAACGCATACGCCACAATAAATTGCAAAATGCTTCCCGACTCGAGCACCTTGAGGATTTGCAAAATGTTGCCGGCGTTTATGTGCCCGAATTTTACAACGTTGAATACAAGGAAAAATTGTTCCACGCGATAAAACCGTTGAGAACTGAAACGCCCAAAACCGTAACGGCGCAAACCCTCTCGCACTTGTCTCCGCAGAATTATGCCATAAAACCCCTTGTACCCATCATTGCCACCACCCATGACAGAATATCACTGGAGATATCACGTGGCTGTACGAGAGGATGCCGTTTTTGTAATGCCGGTATGATTTACAGGCCGGTCCGGGAACGCTCTGTGGAGGATTTGGTGCAGCAGGCCCAAAATAATCTGCAGGCGAGTGGCTATGATGAAATTTCTCTGGTATCGCTCTCTACATCGGATTTTAGTCAACTCTCTTCACTGCTTGAGGCGCTGTCGACAAAATTTTCATCCAGAAACATCAATCTTTCCTTTCCGTCGTTACGGCCGGAACGGTTTACCCCCACGTTGGCAAAATTTGCAAAAGGGGTTCGCAAGTCCGGCTTGACCCTTGCGCCGGAAGCCGGATCCGACCGTTTACGGAAAATCATTAACAAGGATACCACTGAAGAGGAGCTACTTCGTGCTGCTGATCTTGCCTTCAGGGAAGGGTGGAATCTCATCAAGCTCTATTTTATGATTGGTCTGCCGCGGGAAACATACGATGCTTTGGTTGCGATTATCGATCTTATTCAGAAAGTAGCGGCGTTGGGACGTCTTTATCATGGTAAACGGGTGAATATCTCTATTTCTCCTTTTGTACCAAAACCAACAACGCCATTTCAGTGGGAAGCTCAAAATTGCATTGAGGAGATCGATGAGAAACTTGAATTTTTCAAGACATCAATTCATAAAAAAAATATAAAGCTTTCCTGGAGAGACTCCCGTATTGCATCGATTGAGGGTATTTTGGCAAGAGGAGACAGAGCGCTTGCTGATGTCATCTATTCGTCGTGGGAAAAAGGCGCCAATCTGGAGGGATGGTCCGAGAATTTTAATTATACGCTCTGGCAGGATGCTATGAAGTTACATCAGCTTGAATTTGATAGTTATTTACGGGCGAGGCCGCTGCAGGCACCGTTGCCGTGGGACCATATCGACAAAGGCATCAGCAAATCCTTTCTGCAATCCGAATCGAGACGTTCTCAGGACCTGGAATTTACTTTCGATTGCCGGGCTGGAACATGCAATCGCTGCGGCCTCACGGTTTGTAACGAGCTGGAACCGATTGAACCGCCTTTGGAATCATATTCAAAACCTGAAAAAAAGCCGCACGACAATCTTGTTTTTTTAAGATTTAAATATCAACGGGATAAGCGGGTTCGTTTTTTCTCGCATCTCGATTACACGAGATTGTTTGAACGTGCTTTACGCTGGGCGAACATTGAACTTTGTTTTACGCAGGGATTCAATCCACATCCAAAGATTTCCTATGGTCCTTCGCTTTCGCTCGGTTTTGTGAGCGATGCTGAATATATTGATATTCAGGTATATGATATCTCTGCTTCGGAATTCCAGAAACAGCTGAACCGGGAGCTACCGCCTGGAATCGAAATCCTGGAAACCCGCCAATTGTTTAAAAAGGATCGGTCATTGATCGATGTTATCAACCGCATCAATTATGAGATTATTTTACCTGAATCTTTTACCCCTAAAGCCATTGAGGAGGCAGTTTCAGACCTGCTAAAGCAGGAAACAATTAATGTTGTTCGAAAAAAAAGAAAAAGTCAGCTCTTGGATATCAAACGATTTATTATTAAATTATATAGTAAAAGACGGACACTATATTTTCAAGCTTATTCGGATAAAGGGCATACCATTAGAATATCAGAGCTCCTGACATCCCTGTTCCCTGAGCATGACGAAATCACGAGTCAATCCCTCATAACGCGTAAAGAAATGTGGATTGAACATGGCTCATTACGAGTCACCCCTATGGACCTTTAAATATAAGCGAGTCTGGAAAACATGTCAAAAGAAATTTTAATCAATGCGTCGATCGGAGAGACGCGAATTGCTATTTTGGAAAACAAGCGGCTTGTGGAACTCTATTATGATCGACCTGAAAATGAGCGAATGGTTGGTGATATTTACTATGGTATTGTTGCTAATGTTGTCAGAGGTATGCAGGCCGCCTTTATCAATATCGGATTCAAGCAGGATGCCTTTTTGCATTTTTCCGATTTCAAGCTAAATTTGGCTGATTTCGATACTGATGACAGCACCAATCAGAAAACGCATAAAAGCAGGCAGCGAAAAAATCCGCCCCCTGAAACGATGTTACGGGCGGGAAAGCCGATTTTGGTACAGGTTACCAAGGAACCAATCGCAAAAAAAGGTGCGAGGATTACGACGAACATCACCATTCCGGGACGATTTATGGTTCTAATGCCGAATGAAAATATCGTTGGTGTTTCCAAAAAGATCAACTCACGTCGGGAACGAAACCGGTTGAAAAACATTGGTCGAAAGATACGTCCCAAAGGATTTGGAGTGGTTATCAGAACCGTATCTGAAAAAAAGGATGAAAAGTTATTGCGAACGGATCTTAATCAGCTGATGAAAAGCTGGCAAAGAATTCGACGTAAAATTACCCGAACCAAACCGCCGGGTCTTGTCTATAAAGATATGGGAATGTTATCGAGTGTAATTCGGGATTTGTTTACCGAGGACACTGAAAAGCTGGTTGTTGATTCTAAATCGCTGCAGCGCGACATTGTCCGTTACCTGAAAGATGTTTCTTCCACCCTTACCGGAAGAGTAGAGCTTTACAAGGGCAAGATGCCGCTATTTGATTATTATAATATCGAATCAGAGGTGGATAAAAGCCTGGCGAGAAAGGTTTGGTTGAAAAGCGGCGGGGATATCTTCATCGATCATACCGAGGCCCTTACCGCCATTGATGTCAACAGCGGCCGATTTATCGGCAGGGGTAAACAGGAAGCCAATAGTTTGAAAATCAACCTTGAGGCTGCCCGAGAAATTGCCAGACAGCTTCGTTTGCGGGATATCGGTGGCATTCTGATTATCGATTTTATCGATATGCTTGAAGAAAAGAGCAAAAAACGCCTGCAGGATGAATTTAATCGGGAGCTCAAAAAGGACCGAGCACAGATGAGTGTTGCGCCCTTGTCTCAATTTGGTATCGTTGAAATGACGCGCCAGCGGGTAAGACCAGCTTTGATTTACTCTATTACCGAAGTCTGTCCTGCTTGTATTGGTACGGGGCGAATTGTCAGCAAAACAACGACTGTGGCCAGAATCGAACGATGGATCAAGCGCTACCGCCGCGAAAAGGGCCATCGTTCCATTCAGCTCGTCGTCCATCCCGAACTCGCTTCTTTTTTAACCACCGGTTTCAACAGCCGCTTGAGAAAGATAAATTGGAAATACTGGACACGCATCAAGGTCGTATCGGAAGAGTCCATGAGTATGGATGAATTTCGTGTCCTGGACAAAGAGGGGCAGGAAGAGCTGACTTTGCAATATTTGCCTTGACAAATTAAAATAAATTTATTAAATTTATAGGCTAAATAGTAAAACTGTTGATTTTAATTTTGGAGATGTGTTTTGTACGCAATAGTTGAGATAGGCGGTCAGCAATTTAAAGTGAGCAAGGATGATGTTATCAAAACGCAATTACTGGAAAACAAAGTTGGCGATAAAATAGAATTCGATAAAGTGCTCTTTGTTTCTGATGATAATAAAATCAAAGTCGGTACTCCTTTTGTTAAGAATGTTAAAATAGAAGCGACCATTCTCGATCAGATGAAAGACAAAAAAGTTAATATTTTTAAAAAGAAACGCCGCAAGGGATACGAGGTCAAACGGGGTCACCGTCAATTATTAACCAAAGTTAAAATTGAAGACATTATTCTGAAATAGATAAATCCGCCAAACGATGTGGAGGTGATTGATAATGGCTCATAAAAAAGGTGTAGGAAGCTCACGGAACGGTCGTGACAGCAATCCAAAATATCTGGGTGTTAAGCGCTATGATGGCCAAGCGGTCAAAGCTGGTAGCATTATTGTCCGTCAGCGCGGAACCCGTGTACACCCGGGAGAAAATGTCGGTATTGGCGGAGATGATACCATTTTTGCCAAAGTTCACGGCACCGTCAAATTTACCAGCCGCGGAAAAGCAAAAAAATTCGTCAGCATTATTCCATCCTGAATGTACGGGGCTCTCAACGAGCCCCTTTTTTTATATCCCCCCGATAAACTGCATTGGAAACAACCCTTTTTTATTATTTAACTACAAAAATTATGCCATTTTTTAGAATTGACTTGACTAAGACGGTTTATTATTATATATTTTATATCTTGTAAATGAATGTTAAACGGAGGTGAGGATATGTCGGTTTCTATTCACCAAGTTGAGAAAATTGCCCGCCTGGCAAAGTTGTCTTTTTCGCAAAAAGAAAAAGAAAATTTTACCGATCAATTTAATCAAATATTGACCTTTATGGAAAAACTGAACGAGCTGGATACAGAAACAGTCGAACCGACGACGCATATGCTTGACTTGCAAAACGCCATGCGTGAAGATAACAGCAAAACAGGCCTTAGTCAGGATGAAGCTCTGGACAATGCACCGCGATCAAAATATGGTTTTTTCAGCGTACCCAAAGTATTGGATAAACAATAATGCGCGCGATAGGTGTCATACCAGCCCGGTACGGATCGAGCCGGTTTCCCGGTAAACCTTTGGCATTAATCGCCGGAAAACCGATGATCCAATGGGTCTATGAACGATCCAAACCAGCTAAAACCCTGAGCGATTTGGTCGTGGCGACAGATGATCAGCGTATCTTTGACGTGGTTCAGTCGTTCGGTCATGCCGTCATGACATCCTCTTCGCATTCATCCGGCAGCGACCGGGTTGCCGCTGTTGTGGAGTCACTTGATGTAGATATCGTTGTAAATATTCAGGGTGATGAACCCCTGATTGAGCCTGAGGCGATCGATCGTGTGGTTAACTGTCTGATCAGAGATCAACACGCCAGCATGGCAACATTGGTTCACAGGGTGACCGATCCTGCTGCGCCGGAACACAGCGATGCGGTTTGGGTTGTACTCGATCATTGCGGATACGCTCTCTATTTTTCCAGAGCAACCATTCCGGTAATCCGCGATGTTGCAGAAAAAAAGAGTGTTCCCTATTTCGCTCATATTGGCCTGTATGCTTTTCAAAAAGAATTTTTATTGCGCTATACGCGTTTGTCTTCGGTTCTTGAACATGCGGAAAAATTGGAACAATTGCGCGCACTTGAAAATGGATACAGGATAAAAACTGATATCATCGATTTTTATCCACTATGCGTAGACAAGCCCGAACACCTTAAACTTGTAGAAAAAAGGATAGGACAGTTCAATGCAAAGACGGACTAGGACAAAATATATTTTTGTTACCGGTGGTGTGGTATCCTCTCTGGGTAAGGGGATCGCTGCTGCTTCTATTGGCAGATTGTTAAAAGCCAGAGGCTTTCAGGTCACTATTATCAAACTGGATCCCTACATAAATGTTGATCCTGGTACCATGAGTCCGTTTCAGCATGGCGAAGTCTACGTGACTGACGATGGTGCTGAAACCGATCTTGACCTGGGTCATTATGAACGTTTTATCGATACCAGTATGTCACAAAACAATAATGCCACAACCGGACAAATCTATTACACCGTTATTATGCGTGAACGTCGCGGCGACTATTTGGGAAAAACAGTTCAGGTGATTCCCCATATTACCGATGAAATCAAAAACCGAATGACACAAGCTGGTGGAGACGAGAAATATTATGACGTTGTGATAGTCGAAGTCGGCGGTACGGTAGGTGATATTGAAAGTCAACCTTTTCTTGAGGCCATTCGACAATTTGGTCTGGAGCATGCCCCGAATGAGGTTATGTATGTCCATTTGACGCTTGTGCCGTTTATTAAATCCTCCGGTGAGTTAAAAACAAAGCCTACTCAACATTCAGTGATGAAATTGCGTGAGATTGGCTTACAGCCCCATATGCTTATTTGCCGGACTCAGGTTCCTTTAAGTGAGGAGGCCAGGGATAAAATCGCCCTGTTTTGTTCGTTGCGACCGGAAATGGTCATCGAAGGCAGAGATGTTGATACGATTTATGAAATTCCCCTTGATTTCGAGAAAAATGGCGTCGGTGAAAAAGTTGTTTCCCGTTTAAAATTGAAAAAGCGGGAACCTGATTTGTCAGGCTGGAAGAGTTTCGTTCACAAAATTAAAAACCCTTCATCATTCGCTCGAATAGCAATTTGTGGAAAATATACCAATTTGCGAGATTCTTATAAAAGTATTATCGAAGCCTTCGTCCATGCCGGCGTTGAAAATGACGCCAAAGTAGAGCTAAAATGGATTGATTCTGAAAAAGTATCAGGAGATAATATTGTCAACATGATGCAGGATTGTTCCGGCTTGCTGATACCCGGAGGATTCGGAGAACGGGGCACTGAAGGTATGGTTGCAGCGGTACAATTTGCCCGAACTCATCTATTGCCTTATTTTGGTATTTGCCTGGGCCTGCAATGTGCGGTAATTGAATTCGCGCGCCATCTCTGTCAGTTGGAGAACGCAAACAGTACAGAATTTGATTCGGATACTCCGCATCCGGTTATCGATCTTATGGAGACCCAGATTCCTGTCAAGCAGAAGGGTGGAACGATGAGACTGGGGCAATATCGCTGTGTTCTGAGCAAGGGCTCCAGCTGCTACAAAGCATACGGTCGTAAAGAAATTTTTGAACGACATCGACATCGTTATGAAGTAAACAATCAATACCGCGATACCCTGGAGGAAAAAGGACTGGTGATTGCCGGCATTAATCCGGAGAACAATCTGATTGAGGCCATTGAAGTAAAAGATCACCCCTGGTTTGTTGGAGTACAATTTCATCCTGAACTAAAATCAAGAGCACTTGCTGCTCATCCGTTGTTTCGCGATTTTATTCGTGCAGCCCTGAATTGCGTAAAGCAAAAAACACGACAACAGGAAGAATAAGATGAAAACCATTAAAATAGGTGCTTTCGAAATTGGTCCGGAACGCCCGCTGGTATTGATTGCCGGACCGTGCGTCATTGAAAGTCAGGAACTCATTCTCCGTACTGCTGAAGAGGTTCAAAAGATAGCCCTCAAACTGGGCTTTCCCTATATATTTAAATCTTCATTTTTGAAGGATAACCGCTCATCAGCATCATCTTTTCAGGGCCCCGGGCTTGATAATGGATTAAAAATGCTACAAAACGTAAAAGAGGAACTCGGAATACCTGTTTTGTCGGATATCCATAATGAATTTCAGGCAGAGCCTGCTGCCCAGGTTTTGGATGTGATTCAGGTTCCCGCCTATCTCTCCATGCAAACAAGCCTGGTGCTGGCGGCAGCGAAAACCGGTACACCTCTGAATATCAAAAAAGGTCAATTTCTGGATCCCGAAGATATGAAGACTGTCATCCAAAAAATTGAATCCTGTAACAACACAAACATTCTCCTTACCGAGCGGGGAACTTTTTTCGGATATCATAATCTTGTTGTGGATATGCGCGCCTTGGTGACCATGAGAAATTTGGGTTATCCCGTGGTTGTTGATCCGACCCATTCTATTCGGGTTTATGGAATTTCCTCCAGCGATTCAGCCGGAGGAAATCCGCATTTTGTTCCTTCACTGTCCCGTGCCGCTTTGGCTGCCGGTTGTGAAGCTATTTTTATCGAAACGCATCCGCATTGCGAAAAGGCGTTATGTGATGCGGCCAGCATGTGGCCTCTGGATAAACTCGAGCCTCTTTTGCTACAAGCCAAAACCATGCATGAGATGCGTTTGGAATTAGAACAAAAACATCCCTGTTAACGGGCTAGACTGAACAGCATTGGATGGATAATGACAAAACCAGCAATGAAAGATACAAAAGTAGTTGCTCAAGCCAAACACGTATTGGCCATTGAGCGCGACGCCATAGATGCTTTGATCGATCGGGTGGATGAAAAATTTGAATTGGCGATTGAATATATCATGAACTGTAAAGGCCGGGTCATTGTTACCGGTATCGGCAAGTCCGGTATTGTGGCTAAAAAAATTGCGGCCACCCTTAACAGTACAGGGACTTCAGCAATTTTTATGCATCCGGCAGAAGGCGTGCACGGTGATCTGGGAATGGTCCTGAAACATGATGTGATTATTTGTATATCCAAAAGCGGTAATACGAACGAAATTACCCGCTTATTTCCAGTTTTTAAGCAAATCGGTGTTCCGATCATTACTTTGACCGGTAATTTACGCTCTGCGTTGGCAGCGAAAAGCGATGCAGTTCTGGATGTCAGCGTAAAGGAGGAAGCTTGTCCCAATGATTTAGCACCAACCGCCAGCACCACTGCTGCACTGGCCATGGGTGACGCCATCGCCATCGCTCTGTTGCAAAAACGGCAGTTCAACTCCAAAGATTTTGCCTTTCTGCATCCGGGCGGATATTTGGGTTCAATTTTACTCCGCGTTGATGATATTATGTTTACGGGTGACAAAATTCCATTGGTGCATCAAAATACGCCCCTGCGGGAAGTGATTTTGGAAATCACCAAAAAACGATTCGGCGGCACCTGCGTTGTTGATGATAAGAACAGGCTCGTCGGTATTATCACAGACGGGGATTTACGGCGATTGTGGCAACAATACAGCCACCCTCGTGATCTGTGCGCCCGGGATATTATGAATTCTCATCCCAAAACGATCAACTCTGAAAGCAGTGCCCAAACCGCGATGAAACTGATGGAAAAATACAATATTTTGCAACTGGTGGTTGTCGATAAAAAAGGACATCCTATCGGCATAGA
>CAZSOP010000077.1:0-11817 GCA_964608385.1 uncultured Cytophagia bacterium | reverse complement strand
TTGGGATAATTTTGATATAGATAGAAGGAATGAGGAATCGATTCCTCCTTATCATGGAAGGCAACATATGTTTTGGCGGGATAACTCGCCCGCAAATTATCGAAGAAAAGCGTGCCCGAATAAAGTTGATCTTCTGTCTTGTCGTTAATCAAACGTATGGCGATCCGGGTTAACTTTATAGGAAAAATGAATTTACCAGCCCCTGAACCGGGAGGAGGTTTTAATGAAACAGCCACTCTGTTATAGGCATTTACGGTTTCCGGATGCGGCCGCGGAAAAAGCCGAAATTGCTCCCGAGTTGCTGTCTCTACAAAAATATATAGTCTATGCGTCCAAGCGTCCAGCTTGACGTCCATCAACAACGTATCAGGAATACCAAACAGGATTTGCTCAGTATCCAGATATAGCCAATATTCATTGCGATGTTGATATCTATAGCTATAGTCGAGGCGCAGGGCTGATTGTCCTGACGTTACTGAATGCCCTGATAAGGAAATCTTTGTTTTGTTGCTATCGCAATTTTGCTGTGAGAAAGACCAGTTATCCATGCTCTCCACAGCATCGATTTGCAACATATCGGTCCCCACTTGCACCTTTACCCGGGCAGTATCGCTATAGGATAAATAGCGGCTAACGACAGCTGTTTCGCCTTCGCCGGACGGAATAAATACGCCAGCCTCATCAATTGAGCCGATACGGTTATCCAAAACAGCATAATCCGGCGTTAAAAAATGAATTTCACCATCACTATCCACAACTTTTGTTTGAAAAGAAACCGTGCTCATCGTATCTGTTACACCGAGCAAAGAAAAATTTTTATCTTTTCAAACAAATTTAACCGCCACAAAGGCAGAATCCTCCAACCCATCTTTGCTCAGCCGAATATAGCCACTATCACAAGAAATAGCGGCTGTAAAAACGCCTTCCCCGGAAAGCGTTCCAAGTGAAGAATCAAAGGTGATATCCAGTTCCTTAAAATCAAGCGGAACGGGATTGAAAAAAGTATCTCTGGCCGTGGCGTACAGAGAAACCGATTGCCCGGCCAAAACACGAAAAGAATCCGGATATACGGTAATATTCACCAAAGGGCTGGGCGGTGTTTCTGCAACCACCAACAGCGCATTGCAAACAGCTCTTTCCCCGCCTTCATCCGAAGGAGAATTTTTAATTTGGTGGCGAACCACCATGGTCGTAGACCCACCGCCATCTAAATTCAACGCCTCATGAGCGCCGAGTGAAATCATAAAGTCAGCCAATTCAGAAAGTGTCATACCGGCGCTGATGCGCTGGCGTCCATCAACAGTAACCAAGAAAAGAGTTTGTTTATCCGCGGAATAACCAATGGCGGTGCGGGGATGGCGAACATAGGTAAAAGCCGGTTTGTTGTGATTTAAATAACTCGTATCCACATAGTTTTTACCGTTTTTAACCAACTGAACGTATCCGCCCACCATCTCTTCCAGGCGCGGCAGACCGGGACCTAATCCGAGCCAGAGCCGCAGCGTATCGCCGACATCCACATGTGATGACAAAAATTGACCGGCACTACCATGCCCCGAAAGCACAGCTCTGCCCTGCGGGATCGTCATATCTCCCGTTTGAGTTTGCCTGGCTTTGACCACGCACAAAAGGGTGTCGTTGACAAGCCATCTTTGCAGGGGATGGATAAGGATTTCCGTTCCCCATTTATTCGTTCGTGTTGTATTTCCTCTATAGGTGTTGTAGAGTACCATTTCGTCGGCTTTTCTTGTCATATTCACTGAATGTACGCGCTGGTAAGAATCATTAACATGTATCGCGCCATGAAAAGAAACGCGATTAATGGCGGGCAGATTGTTAACAGTAAAAGCAATTGTGGGGGGAGAAATTGGGGGGCGTAAAAGCGTCCCACGGGATATTTGCGCATTGATCGGCGTTCCGGTATTATCGAAAAAATCTCCGTTAACAGCCCCCACTACATAGTGGCCAAGCGAGTCATTTCGCAACGCCATAGAGCTTGTCTTTTCTAATCCCTGAAGCCGATCCCTTGCCTTTACCGTTTCAATATCAATATATGGATTGCCCAGGTCTACGGTCAACACCTGTATTGACCAGGGCTTTATGGGTTCAGTAATACTTTTGTAAATCACGCCGGGGCCCACAGGTTCTTCGACAAGGGTTTGGTAGTGTTGAGCCTCGGAAAAAGAAACGATTAATAAAGATAGGATAATAAAAACCATTATGGGTCTCAAATCACACCTCACTATTATTTACCCCAGAATTCACGCATAATTTTTTTCTTTTTTGCGAGTTCACAGCTGCGTTCAAGCGACTCTTCGGCATATGGCCCATCAGGATTGATTTTATAAGCTTTTTTAAATTCACTGATCGCATTGTCATATTCATCACGGTCCTTTTTGTGATAGGCGAGCCCCATACGGTAATGCGGCTCACCGAGCTCGGGACGCAGAGTGGCGGCGAGTCCAAAGTGTTCTATGGCATCCCAGAGTTCACTTTTTCCGCCTTGCTTGTAGAGTTGACGACCCTTTGCCATATGATGATAATACTTTATCGGTTTTGAATCGGGTTTTAAATCGAGGGCCGTAGAAAGAAAGCGAACCGCATTTTTGATCCGGTTCTTTTCAAGAGCCTGTTTTCCCTTTTCAAGATAAGGCTTTGATTTAATAATTCGTTCCTTAATCTCAACAATTTTTTCAGCTATCAATAGAGAATCCTGTGTCACGGATAAAGACTGCTGATACAGGGACAATGCCTCGTCTATTCTGCCGTTGCGGTAATATAAATCAGCCAGCTTTTTTAACGCCTCAGGCTGTTTGGGTTCAACGGTAAGCACTTTTTTATAGAGAGATATCGCCTCGTAAAAATTTTCATTTTTCTCTTTTTGCTGTGCCAGGTTTAGCAAAATATTAATGTACAAAGTCCGGGTTTCCTGATCCCCGGACTCGAGGTCCCAGGCGCGGGCAGCAGCCATTTCTGCGCTATCCGCTTTGTCGATTGCCATGTAAGCTCTCGCCATTAAAAGGTAAGCATCAACTCGCGTGGAATCCTGAGCCAAGACCTCTTTACATTCATTTATGGTCAGACGATAATCGCCCTGCTCATAGGATTGTTCTGCATTTTTCAATGCAGAACATGCCAGAAAAAATGTTAAAACAAGAAGAATAAAATATCGCATCTGTTGTCCTGTTGGTTGATAAATGAGTTCCACTGCAGGCCGGTGTAGAGAAAGTATGGATTCAGGGGGTATGAAACCAAAATGCTTTTCTGAATTCATTCCCCAAACCGATCTTTAATAAAATAATCCGAGACAACCGGTAACAGTGATCGGTTTTCATAAAAATAACAATTTAATACAAAATGAGCAATTTTTTTCTCATAAAGATATGGATGAGTATGGTCATATCCCTATTCTGAGAATGGGGATATGACCATACTACAGCCATAATCTTAACCATGGAGCAGATATCGATCATTGTAATTTATATACTTACAACACAAAAAAAGATGGCATGGAATTTGTATATCACATAGAAGCATATATGGTGACGGGCCCATTAAACTACACTTTATGCAAAAACCGTGCGTGATAATTTTATTCGCCATCAGAACTCTCAAGGAGGATAACCGATGAAACAAGCCGGACTCATTTTTATCTTATTAATTATAACGAGTTGTATCTCTTTTGCAAAAACACCAACTCTGGTGGATTTACGAGCGGGGTATTATACCGATGTGGAGGAGTTGTACATCGGTGGAGGTATTCGGACCGGGCTTGGGCGTTCTCTGTATCTGAATCCCAATTTAGAATATGTCTTGATCGAGGGCGGGTCTTATATGACAATTAATGTAGATTTTTTATTTACCGTCATGGCGAACAGGCGAAATTTTGCCTTGCTCGGGGCCGGGCTGGCGATTTCACGCTTTGACCCGGAAGGAAGTGCGGAAGGGGACTCTGATACGGGCTTGAATTTTCTCTTCAGATATGGTTTTATAACGAGATCCGCCATTCCCTATCTTCAGGCAAAAGTGATTATTGGGGATTATGACGATGTTGTTTTAGGAGGCGGGCTGGAATTTAGATTTTAAAGTGTAAAAACCGCAAAGCACAGATACGCTGAATGTTTGGTTGCTCCGTTCATATAGATATATGTATTTAATAATATCTACCCTCCAAAGGGTTGGTGGCCTGTTTGCTTTGCGGTATTATTTTTTTCGAATTTCATAGTCAACGATGATGGGAACGGATTTTTTTAGCATTGCAGAGGCCGAGCAATATTTATTTTCAGAGAGTTCTATCGCCCGTTCGACATCTTTTTCATCGATATCCTCACCATAAAAAATAAAATTGATTTTAACCTTTGTAAAAACCTTGGGATGTTCTTCAGCTCTTTCCGCTTCCAATATACATTCATAATTATCAATTTTGATCCGTTTTTTTTGCAGAATAGAGACAACATCCATTGAGGTGCATCCTCCCAATCCCATTAAAAAAAGCTCCAATGGCCTTACCCCCGCATTTGACCCCTCAAATGCTTCCGGACCATCCATTGAAACCCAATGGCCGGAATCGCCTTTCCCGACCATTGTAATACCCTTTACCTGCCTGATTTCAACTTTCATTTACGCTTTCTCCTTTGTATGATATATTGATTCAGGTCGGTCACCAATGGCTCGATATCATTTTCAGAATATCCTTTTTCCAGAGCTGCGGACTCTAGGGTCCCCCACACCGGTTCGCCACAGGCGAGACAGCGGACCCCCTTCTCCATGAGAAAGGTCACAGACTCGGGGTGCTGGTTTACAAGATCTTCTATGAGGATATCCTTATTTATCATTCCTATCCTCTATAAAAGGGGTTTAACCGCATCCGACAATACCTGTTTGACAGCATTGGGATTCTGCCCCGGCATACCGATATATTTTTCCACTATTCTGCCTTTTTTATCGATTAAAAAAGAGGTGGGAATACCGGATATGGGCCCATAGTTATTAAAAAATTCCTGAGTGGCATATGCAATGGGATAGTTAATTTTGTGGTCTTTGACAAATTTTTCGACAGCGTCTCTGCCATCTCTTGCCACCGCGACGCCGAGTATTTCAAACCCTTCTTTCTCATATTCATCGTAAATTTCTATAAAGTGCGGAATTTCCATAATACACGGAGGACACCAGGTATCCCAGATATTTAAAAGAAGAATTTTGCTTTTATAGTCTTCCAGCGTTAACGTCTTTCCTTCCAGGGTTTGCAGAGAAAAGGAAGAAGCAGATTGTGCATTATCATTAACGGATTCTTGCTCACCACTGCAAGCAACAATAACAAAAAAAGACAACATAATAAAGGATAAAAGATTACGTGTTTTCATGGTTTTCCTCCAAAAATAATTTTTTTCCCTGTGAATCAAAAGTATAGTCGATTATCCGACGACAATGGTGTTTAAGAAGATTCTGTATCATATGACTGTGGCAGTGATCATTAACCTCAATGCAAAGTTGCTCAACCAACGATTCTGCAATCGCCTTACTGCGGCAGACCTGTATCCGTTTTTCAATGTTACCGCAATATTTTTGGATTATTTCATATTCTTCTTTCATTGCCCTACCCTTTATTGCTTGGATGAACAAGACAAGGAAAAGATTCATTAAAAATTACAAATATTTTCTACTGTATTGCATGGAATGTTTTTTCAACAATTCTTTTATCTTGCCAGTAATAACTATCCCTCCTGTTAACGGGTATAAAAATGATATCAGCTGAAAATTGGAAGGATTTATCATGCCGGGATCAGGTATTGACTTTTTCGCTTCCGACATAGTGTGCCAGCTGGTTTCGCAGTGCCAGACGAGCCCGGTGCAAATTCGATTTAACTGCGGGCAAACTCATTTCAAGCATCTCGGAAATCTCCATGAGGGAATAACCATCAATATCCTTGAGAACAAATACAGTTTTAAATTTTGGCGACAATTGTCGAATGGCCTTTTCCATTGCCTGCTTGAGTTCATCATTCATAACAGCGTCTAAAGGATTATCGCCAACGGTTTGATTGAATGATTCCAGCATATTTTGATTGATTTGCTCATCGGCTATATCAAAAGTTACGGATTCTTTCTTACGGGAACGCAAGCGCATCAGGGCAAAATTTGTTGCGATCCGGTATATCCAGGTGGATAGAGAGGATTCACCTTTGAATCCTGGTAGAGCTTTAAAAACTTTTAAAAAGGTCTCCTGCAGCACACATTCGGCCTCTTGCTCATTTCCCAATAGCTTAAGAGCGGTATTATACACAATACTTTCGTTATTCTTAACAATCCCGGCCATGGCTTTGTTGTCGCCACTCTGAGCTCTATGGATTAACTCTTTTTCTGATTCCCATCGACTGTTCATCGATCTCCTCGTTATGATATCCACATAATATATAAATCAATGAGATAAAATTCAAGAAATGAATATCTACTTGACAAAGTGTTTTTAATTGTTTAAAATTATTTTAAAATGATAACCTTCCTGCCGGAAAATAATGAAGAAAACTATTCTTGCGCTCATATTTTTATTATTTGTGTCAGATAGCTTGATTCCGACACAGAACGAAAACGATCTAATGATGTCGATGGAAACCGAGCAAGAAATCCGCAGATTCCTGAAAAAAATTTGCGATTGGGCGATTGACCGCGGGGTTGGGAGCGGTGTGCTTCAGGTCGATGACGGAAGGAGTCGATCCATTTTTGTAAACAGTAACCTGGCTCGCATTTTAATCGCCGGATATGAAATAAGCGGGAATCAGCACTATCTGGATCAGGCATTAGGCTGGTTCGATGTCTTGGTATCCAGACAAAAGCACACTACAGCTGCCAATGGAATGGAGACTGCTTTCTGGCTCGATGGGACAAAACATGAAAATATCTATCTCGGCGATGCCGGCACCGCTGCTACAGCTCTCGCTGGAGCGGTTCGCTATGCAGATGAAAAACGCCGGCAAAACTATATGCGGGCGCTTGAATTATATGCAGCATTTATGCAACATGGAACCCGGAAGGATCCACAGGATAAAAACAGAGGTGGTTCTGACGGATGGATCGTTAAACAAGGTTTTGACAGGGGAGCATTAGGATGCGGATATTACAGGAATGAACTCTCAACAGCGCCCTATACCATAGCAACCAGCAACAGCGGGGCCGCTTTCTTTTCCGCGTTATACGCATTGACAGGAAATCCGGATCATAAAAATATCGCAGCCAATGCAGTGATGTGGCTGATGAAAAATCGCATAACGACGGGAGAGTTTCCCTATATCCTGCATAACGAAGAAAGAGACAACTGGCCTCTGGATACAATGAGTTATGTGACAGAAGGTCTTCTTTTCGCCTACTATCATATTGATGATCAGGAATTGAAAGATTATCTTGAATCCAACCTGAATAAAAGCGTTCAGTGGCTCATTATCCGGCAAAACAAAAACGGAACCTGGGGAAAATTGCGCAGTGAAGATCAGCAGAGAAGCCCGGCGGTCGTCAACCTTCTGAACTGGTATTATCAAAATGTATATGAAAATCCATACGTTCTAAAAAGCATTCAGCGCAATTACAGGTATTATCTCAATTCTAAAAATGCAGAACGCTTTGGCGTTTTCGAGTTGCCGGTAGCGACCGGATTTGTCGGGTTGGCCCAGGCTGAAATTTTAAAAACAGGTATTACCTATCGGATTGAGAACTAAGGGAAAAGCCGAATAGGTAAACCGTTGAGTGGAATCCAATTAAAATGGTATCCTTTGATTAACTATTACCTTTTTAATAAAATGAGGATGTAATAATGCAATTTATAATCAAAAATCTTTTCATTTTGTTGATATTGTTCTGTTTTTGTCAACCCGATTCGACGGAAAAAGAAAACCTGATCGCGGAAACGGAACTCAAGCCTTCCGAATTGGAAAACTGGCGTGCGAATGTACCGCAAAACTGGGAGTCGATCGATATTGATGCACGGACGCTTTACCGCCTCACGCCCACGGTGGAACCAGAATATTCTATCCGGCGGCCCCAACATACAGCCGTCTGGACGCTATATTCTGTTGACAATTTTAAACTCGTGGTTAAAGCAAAAAGCAGGGCGGATTCTCTCAATCCAAAACGGGATATTTGCCTGTTTTTCGGCTATCAGGATTCGCTGCATTTTTATTATGCCCATTTTTCTGCGACCAGCGACAAGGTGCATAACATCATCGGTCTTGTCAATAACGCCAACCGTAAAAAAATCAACCTCGAGCCCGCGGGCGAGTCAACTTACCGCCTCGATGTAACCAATTGGCATACGCTAAGTGTTGTACGACATTCAGACAGCGGCTGGATAAAAGCCTACATCGACGACCTCGAAACGCCGGTAATGACAGCGAAAGATACAACCTTTAAAAAAGGGTTTATCGGCATCGGCAGTTTTGACGATCCAGTGGATTTTGATCGAGTAAAATTATATACATTTGAATAATACGGGAAAATATCATGTCAGAATATGTTGTCGGAATTGATTTGGGCGGTACCAAAATCTATGCCGCTGTCGTAGATCGTGAAGGTAAAATACTGGCCACAGCCAGAAAAAAAACCAAAGCGGAAAAGGGATTCAGCAATGTAGTCAAACGCATTGCAAAATGCGCTGAAAAAGCGATTGAGAATGCCGGTCTGCAAGCAAATGATATCATCGCCGTGGGTATGGGTTCTCCCGGACCGCTGGATCTTAAAAACGGAAAAATTATAGAGACTCCCAACCTTAAATGGATGGATGCCCCGATCCAAAAGGAACTCGAAGGTCTTTTGGAAAAACCCGTTTATATCGAAAATGATGGTAATGCCGGACTGCTGGGCGAATATGCTTATGGTGCCGGAAAAGGCGCAAAAGACCTTGTTGGTCTGTTTATCGGAACCGGCATCGGTGGTGGCGTGATCATCGACGGCAAACTGCTGCACGGATATAATCAAAATGCCGGTGAGCTCGGTCACATGATCCTCAATCCAGACGGACCAAAGTGTGGCTGTGGAAACAATGGATGTCTTGAAGCATTCGCCAGCAGGCTGGCGATCGAAAGAGAAATACGAATTGCAGAAATCAAGGGCGTCCAGACCTCTGTTTTTAAGGGCACGGATGATA
Organism: uncultured Cytophagia bacterium; assembly: GCA_964608385.1. Classification (GTDB taxonomy): domain Bacteria; phylum Zhuqueibacterota; class Zhuqueibacteria; order Residuimicrobiales; family Oceaniaggregativiventaceae; genus Oceaniaggregativivens_A. Next base: position 2,684 of record CAZSOP010000077.1, on the reverse strand, counting down.
AATCCTCGCGTTTGCGGAGCAAACGACTCGCCAAAGCCTTCCGGGACGAAGACCCGGCAGTAACGCTGGCAATAAGAAAATCAGCCATGTATATCGGTTATGGCGTTGCTTCGTTGCTAAATATTTTTAATCCCAAAATCGTTGTATTGGGAGGTGGCGTTATCGAAGCGATCGGAGAGCCCTACATCAAAATCGTCAGAAGCATCGCAGAAAAAAATGTTTTCCCTGTGGCCATTCGCAATGTCAAGATCGTTGCTGCGAAATTAAAAGACGATTCTGCAATACTCGGCGGAGCTAAACTCGCCTGGGATGCCATTGCAGCAAAGGAAAACAAAAAATGAAAAAAAAAGATAAAAAAGCCACCCTATATGCCGACAAACTAAAGAACCTTACCAATAATCTCGAAAATGTGATCTGGGATATTATCCGTGATTTACGCGAATCCGAACAGCGATATCGTTCCATCGTAGAATTTGCAGTTGACGGCATTATCACCATCGACCCGGATAATCATATCATAAGCTGGAACCAGGGGGCGGAAAATATTTTTCATTTTAAAGAAAAAGAAGTTCTGGGGGAAAAACTGGACAATCTCATCGTTAAGGATGATGTCGAATCCGAAGCCATGACCTTGTCCAAAAAAGTGATGCAGGGAGAGTCTATTCGCAATTTTGAAGCCATTCGTTATACCAAAAAGGGCAATCCCAAAAATGTACTGGTCTCGGCGGCCCCCATTAAAAATGAAAAAAACGAGGTCGAGGCTGCATCGATTATGTATAAAGATATCACCGAATTGAAAAACGCACATGAGCAACTGGTCCAAACCGAAAAACAGGCTACTCTCGGCGTCATATCCGGCAGTATCGGACACGAACTTAACAACCTGGTTGGGGGGCTGTTGCTGCATGCCAAATTATTGAAACAACATTATAACAATCCCGACCGGGTTCAAAATATCGCCGATTTGTTGCTGACCAATCTGGAAAAGGTGGCCATGCATGGTAAAAATCTCCTGTCGCTCAGCCGCCCCAATAAGCCAAGATTCGAACCCCTCGATCTCAATACGGTTTTAAAGGAAACAACGGACACCCTCAAAATGACCGGTGTTTTAAAGCATTACGAAATTCAGGAATTGTTCTGCGATCAGGTGTGTTATGTGCACGGCGATAAAAATCTTCTGGAACAGGTTATCCGTAATCTTGAAATCAATGCTGCCCACGCGATGGAATCGGCTGGGCTGTTGAAAATCAAAACCCATGTAACCGAAAACGGCAACTATTTCGAAATGAACTTCATCGATAATGGCCCCGGGATTGACCCTGAGATTAGGGATAAAATCTTCGAGCCCTTTTTTACCACCAAAGCGGAAGGGATCGGCACCGGACTGGGCTTACCCATCGTCAAGGATATCGTCGAGCAACACAAGGGGTATATAAAGATAAAGAGCCAAGCCAAAAAGGGGACCAGAGTAATCGTCGGTATACCGGTCGCTAAAACATAAACGCCATCCCAGCTATCTGACTGAAATAATAATAGTACATTTCACTTCACAGGGATTTATAAAGCTCTTCTTACCACAGGACTATGATTTCGTGCCAAAGAGGGCAGCTGTTCCTTTCGCCGGTTCAATGCCTGCGAATGACCGCAAAATATCGGCTGTAGTAACGACAATAAAGGCACTCTCATACCCTCGGAGTGCCTTTATTGTCGTTTTGATGTTACACGCCTTTCCGCTCTCATCGCAGATAAAGCAGCCGAATCGTTTTCGTAAATGAACCTGCCTCGAAACGGATGAGATAAAGCCCGGATGAAACCTGTTGTCCCCTCTGATTGGTACCATCCCAAGCAACAACATGATTACCCGCACTGCAATGTCCTGACTGCAGCACCCTAATTCGCTTTCCCTGAATATTGTAGACAGAGAGCTTGATGCTTTCCGCTTTTGGAAGCACAAACTCGATCGTCGTTTCAGCATTGAACGGATTGGGATAAGCGGGATAGATATCGAAAACCTGAGGTGGTTTTGATCCATCAGGCGCTTTAACGCTCAAATGAACGGGTGGCGGTGGCGGATACTTGCCTGCCGTACCTAAACCTTTTGCCACGTTTGTCATTCCCGTAGCGGCGATAAATTCACAAGGTTCAGAAATCCAGATCCAATACCCCTGTTTGGGAAGAATGGACCCGGTATGTCGATATTCCGAATTCACTTCATACCGGTATATAGAGCTTGAGAATGCCGATGGCGGATGAGAGCTGAGTGCAGAGAGAGGAATCTCCGAGGCACAGCCACCGATCATCTGCCACCCCGCTGTTAAATCCAATTGGTAACGGTAAATCGGAGTCAATTCCAGATCGATGATGGCAGTGGAATGGGCGTATATCCAGTATCCTTTCCCGGGTTCCAGTTCAGAAGAGATAATATAGCCATTTCGATATTCATAAACCTGATGCGCTCCGATTTCCGAAAACAGGGAACTGACCCGCAAATTGTCGGCACTACCAGGAATCGAAATCATGTACCAACCCGATTTGGAAAAGTGATACGAAAAAACCTGCGTTTGCGGAGAGGCGAGTAAAAGTTCACCGCAGACCGCATCATCGTCAACCGTTAAGGATAATGGTGGCAACGGAGGATCGGCCAAATGGATCAAGCCGCCGCTCGCGACATCACCGCTTGAAAC
>CAZSOP010000076.1:0-11896 GCA_964608385.1 uncultured Cytophagia bacterium | reverse complement strand
ATCAAATTCTGGAATTGCCGTCGCAAAATATTATTATCGGCTTTGAAAAAAAGCCTGAAAAAGAGTTTGTTCAGAGCAAGATAAATTATACGATAGATGATTTTGTATTAATGTATACGGACGGTATTATCGAAGCAGAGAATGCCGATAAAATCACCTTTGGTCTGGAAGCGCTCAAAAAAACAATGATCGAAAACTGTCAAAAATCCAGCTTGAACATTCTCAAAGCCATCGTTAAACGCGTAGAGTCTCACAGCAACGGCAACTTTAAGGACGATATCATTCTTTTGCTTACGCGCTTGAAAAAATAAAACACAGAAGCATCGCTATGAAAAAAAGAAGAATCTCAAATATTTTGCTTTTCAATCCCTGGATTGTCGATTTTGCCGCTTATGATTTCTGGCAAAAACCTTATGGTTTACTGCAAGTCGGTGCTGTATTGCAGGAACGGGGATTTAACGTCTCTTTACTCGATTGTCTTGATCGTTTTGATCCGGATCTGTCGTTCAGACATCAAAAGGAGGATGGTTCCGGAAAATACTTCAAGCAGGTCATCGAAAAACCTCAGATTCTTGATTATGTACCCCGTTATTACGGTCGCTATGGGTTGCCTTATGATTTGGTGGTACGTAAGTTGAAAGCTCTGGAGCCACCGGATGTTATTCTGGTAACTTGTATGATGACCTATTGGTATCCGGCAGCAGAAGAGGCTGTTTCTCTGTTGCGTAGAATTTTTCCCGACGCTATTATCGTGCTGGGAGGTATCTATGCTACGCTGTGTCCGGATCATGCACAACGGGTGGTCAAACCGGATATTCTGGTAAGAGGTGCAGGAGAGCAAAAAATTTTAAAGGTTCTTTCTGATATCGATCCTGAAATCCAGAAGGATCGTAGCCATTCGGAATGTTGTCAATTCTCCCGACCTCTGTATGAGCTCTATCCGCAACTTAATCATGTCGGTGTGATGACCTCCCGCGGCTGTCCTTTTCATTGTAATTTCTGCGCTTCCAAGATAGTAAGCGAATATAAAAGATACCCAACGGATGCCGTGATTGATGAGATTAATCATTGGTATCATCAGCGAAATGTTCAGCATTTTTGTTTTTATGATGATGCCCTGCTGGTAGATGCGGATAAATACAGCAAGCCTCTGTTTCGTTACTTTGCCGACCATAAAAAGGACATTCATTTTCATCTTCCCAATGGAATACATCCGCGTTATTTGGATGAGGAACTCGCTTTTTTGTTTAAAAAGGCTGGTGTCCGGACCATTCGCCTGAGTTATGAATCAAAAAATCAAAAACTGCAACGGGAAATGAATAAGGTAAGCGATGAAGAACTGGAACGTGCGCTTGAGTACCTGTACAGGGCGGCATATCCGCTGGATTCGATCGGTGTCTATTTGCTGATGGGTCTGGCGGAACAGACATTTGAGGATGTCTCGGCAAGTGCAGACTATATTGCACGGTTGGGGGCGAAGATAAATTTAGCATCGTTTTCACCCATCCCCGGAACCGGGGAATGGATAAAGAGTATACATGCCAATCTTTGGGATGAAAAAAATGATTTGCTATTGAGCAATAACACTCTTTTTCCCATATGGTCCGGTAAATATGGTTATTCTGCCTGTATGGAATTTTTATATCGTTCGAAGGAAAAAAACGCAAAATTGGCTGCGGCATGAAAGTTTTCGGATTAAATACGCTCTGGGCAAAAATGTCCTTTGCGATTTTTATCCTGGTGGTTTTTATGATGAGTATGGTCGCCTATTTGTTTACCATCAGTCAATTTAAAAATCAAAGGCGGGAACCGCGCCAGAATATGCGCCGTATTGCCAAACAGATTGCTACCACAGGTTTGGCTAAAATAGCAGCCCGTCTGAAATCGGGTATGACCTGGATTCTGCTCAAGAGCACCTTCAGACTTGGTCAACAGGGATTTTATTTTCGCATCACAGACGAGCAGGACATAAGAGTGAGCGATTTCTATTTCAATCGTCTGCCGAAACTGTTTTCTCAGAGAAGCGGACAAGGTACATTATGAGTAATCAATCTACATTCAGACCTCCCGTTCCCTTTTTTCTAACCATAGCCGGCAACATCGGTGTGGGAAAAACCACCCTTACGACCCAGATCAGCGAGCACTTTGGCTGGCAGGCTATATATGAACAGGTTATTGACAATCCTTATTTGGAGGATTTTTACGCAGATATGAAACGCTGGAGTTTTAATCTGCAGGTTTATTTTTTATCCCGCCGATTCAATGATCAGCAGGCATCTGTAAAGAGAACGGTCTCCTGTGTGCAGGACCGTTCGATTTACGAGGATGTGGAGATATTTGCCTATATTTTACAAAAACAGGGTTATATGGATCAGCGGGATTACCGCAACTACCGCGAGTTGTTTTACATCATGACCAAGTACCTGCGAAAGCCGGACCTTATTCTCTATTTACGTGCATCGACGTGGACGTTAATTACCCGAATACGAAAACGTGGCAGAGAGTTTGAAAAGAAGATATCTCTGGATTATCTTCACGAGTTGAACCAGGCTTATGAACGTTGGATAGCTCTGATTCAAAAAGAGATCAAGGTGCTAATCGTGGATGCGGATGAACTGGATTACGAGAAAGATCCCCGGGTTTTATTGCCGGTCTATGAAAATATTATCAAATATGCCTCTGCAATCTAGGTATCGTTTGATTTGTTTTTTTAACAGGGAACGACGGGATTTTGGTTTAATAATAGGAGACCAACTATGGGGAAACTGATTACTTTACTATCGGATTTCGGCGACCGGGACGGATTCGTCGGAATCATGAAAGGGGTCATTATGAGTATCAATCCGGATGCGCATATCATAGACCTCGCTCACGATATTCCTGCCGGGGATATTGCTGCGGCTGCCTTTGTGATGGAACGTTCATATGCCTATTTCCCCAAAGATACAATTCATGTCGTTGTGGTGGACCCGGGAGTGGGTTCTACGCGGCGATCGTTGATTCTCAATACCACCGATTATTACTTTATTGGTCCTGATAATGGCGTGTTTAACAGAATTCCTGCTATCGAGAATTGTGTCCAAATTTCCAATATGGATTTTTGTTTACCGGTAAGCAATACTTTTCACGGCCGGGACGTCTTTGCACCCGTTGCCGCTCATATCAGTAAGGGTGTACCTCTTGATGCGTTTGGTCCTCCGGTCAGGGATTTTTTCAGACAGCACCCTGCTGCTCCCGAGAAGGGAATGGCCGGGATTAGAGGCGAAATCATCTATATAGATCGCTTTGGAAATCTCGTTTCCAATATCAGTGAATCCTACTTGAGGAATCGCATCATAAAAGACAGTATTATCAAAGGATATGCTGTTTCAGGTCTCTGTCATGCCTACGCGGAACGTAAAAAGGGCGAATTCCTCAATATCATCGGCAGTCATGGAAATCTTGAGGTGGCTTGTAATCAGGGCTCAGCAGCCGCCGAAATGGAGGTAACCGCAGGTGAATCGCTCTATATTCGGTTCGAATAAATAAATATTGATTTTATACTCACTTTATGTGTATACTATAACGGCTCTTATGGAAGAAAATAATTGGAAAACCGTCAATCCCTCTTTTTCTTTTTCTCGCCCCCGGCGACGGCGTTATCCGGCCGGTTGGCTTTTTTCAGGTAAACCCTCTGTGAATCTGATACTATTTATACTCACGGTCTTATCGACATGGGTGACAGCAGGTTTCTGGTATAGTATTTCCATTATTTCTATTTTATTTGTTCATGAAATGGGGCATTATCTCATGTGCAGGCGTTACGGTGTAGGTGCCACCCTTCCTTATTTTATTCCTTTTCCCCTGCTAAACCCTTTTGGGACAATGGGCGCGGTAATTCGCATGAAAGGCATTATCCCGGACCGAAAAGCATTGTTCGATATCGGTGCAGCCGGTCCCATTGCCGGCTTTTTGCTGAGCTTGCCTGTCGTTGCCATCGGTATTTATTTTTCTACGGTTATACCGGCGGGAGAAAATTCTGAATTCAGCATCCAATTGGGAGAACCACTTTTATTCAAGTTTATCTCCAATCTCATCGTCGGCCCTCTGGATGACAGTCAGGACATTCTTCCTCACCCGGTAGCCTATGCCGGCTGGGCAGGTCTTTTTGTTACTTCGTTGAATTTGTTACCCATTGGTCAGTTGGATGGAGGACACGTTTTGTACAGCTTGTTTGGGAAAAAATCGCGACTATACTATCTGGTATTCCTCGGCTTTTTGGGAATGCTTTCTCTGATTTACCCGGGCTGGATATTGTTGTTTATCCTGCTCGTCTTTCTGGGTCGAAAACATCCGCCTCCCTGGAATGATTTTACACCGCTTGATAAAAAGCGGCAATTGCTTTCGTTTTTGGTTTTCATCATTTTTTTGATCAGCTTTACCCCAACTCCATTTATTTTGTAGGTGTCTATGAAAAAAATCTATAAACCCAACCTGTTTTTGGCCCTTTTGCTTGTGGCCGTTGCCCTTGTACTGGCCTTTGATCTTGTTGAAATTATCGTCGGTAATTTTATGCAGTTGACGAACCGGGTTCGGCCGGAGATCGGCCGTTTTTGGATTGAAGAGAACAAACAGTCAGAGGGGTCTACTTCTATTGAAGCGCTTGAGAGGGAAACAGGTGTTGATTCAACTCTTGTCTTTTCGGTAGAATCCTTTCCGGAGTTGAAATCTATGCTCAGCAGACGTCCGACCATCAGCATGGGAAGAGAGGATTTTCTGACGCTTTACAGAAAGTTTACACCAGAGCGAGCCAGACAACTAATCGATCCGATGATTTTATATGATATGAGTCGCAATGCTGCCTGGAAAAAAGTCAGGCTATCACTTGAGGGCAACCGTTTACACATCTACTTTTATGATGGCTTTGGCCAGTTGCTGTGGAACAAGGATACGGATTTTTCGACCGATAATTTCAAACCAAATAAAGTTACATCCCGTTTGTCACAGAGCTCTCTTTTTGAAGACCGGGTGATCGATGCCGCTCTTTTCTTAAAGGCTTTTGATAATCTCTCCACCCAAAATCGTTTGCAGATCGTCGGAGATCTGTACAAGCTGATCGAATGGGAGAAGAACCTTGCTTTTGTCGGTATTTCACCATATGTGCACAACGGCACGGTTGAGATTGCCTTTGAAAGATACCAAAATTATCAGACCCAAATAGATACTCTGCAGGCCTCAGAAATCGCTGCTGCCTATCTTATTCAACAAATCAATCAACTCAATCCTGAAATTTCGCTACGCTCACCTGTGGAAAAGGAAAATAATCATGAGTAGGAGAAACGGTATTTCCCTATATATCAAATTATTGATTTATTTTTTGCTTTTTGTCGGCCTCGCTGTACTGATTTTTATTTTTACCCTGCCCAGGATCCCGGATACGTTATATAAAGAAACAAAGCCCACCACCATTTATGATGAAACGGGAAAGGTGGTAAAGGTGCTGGCAAACCGGGAAAGAGTCAGGCTCGATCAGGTATCGTTCAATTTTATCGATGCGATTATCGCACTGGAGGATGCAGATTTTTATTCGCATCATGGATTGTCCAAGCGATCCCTGCTGCGGGCACTGTTTTATAATCTCAAGTCCGGTAAAATCAGACAGGGCGGCAGTACCATTACGCAACAACTGGCTAAAAACCTCTTTTTTGAATTCGACCGGACCTGGTATCGAAAAGTGAAAGAGTTCTTTATCGCCATCCAGCTGGAACAGCAATTCAGCAAAGATGAAATTCTTGAAGCCTATATAAATCAGATCAATTTCAGCTCAGGGGTTTTAGGTGTTGAAATGGCTTCTCAAGTTTATTTTGCCACGCATGCCGATGAGCTGACCCTGGCGGAAGCAGTCATGCTGGCCGGGATTCCCCGCTGGCCTGAACATTACAACCCTTACAAGAATTTTGATATCGCCAAGGAACGCCAGGCATTTGTTCTCAATAGAATGATTGAAGAAAATTTTATTGAACCGGAAGAGAAAAAAGCAGCACTGGCCGAAGATGTGCAATTGGAGAGATTGAATGCTCTTGCCGGTTACGCCGACTATTTTCTCGATTATATCATTCGCATGGCGAGCGCTGAGCTGAACAAGACAGCGGTGTATTATGGCGGTCTGGATATTTTTTCAACCCTGAACGCCCAATATCAGTATCATGCATCCAGAGCCGTACAGGAGGGATTAAAACAGATTGATGATCTCTTTGGCCTGGAGCCCTATAATATGGCAACCTGGAGCGAGAAAGTAAATTATCCACAGGCTGCATTGGTTTCTCTTGACGTCCATACGGGTGAGGTGAGGGCTTTGGTTGGTGGAAGAGACTTTCAGCGAACACCATTCAACCGCGCCATTTCCAACAACAGGCATCCCGGTTCGGCATTTAAAGTGTTTACCTATACAAGTGCTGTGGACAAACACATCGTCAATCCGGCTACTGTGGTTGTGGATGATACGCTTGTGATCCGGTATGATAACCAGAAGTGGAAACCTGAAAATTTTGATCTACAGTATCATGGACCGATGGTCGTCAAGTATGCATTGATGAAATCTATTAATGTGATTGCCGCTAAACTGATTCAACGAGTTGGCCCTAAAACGGTTGTGGATTATGCCCGCCGGATGGGTATACAAAGCGATATTGAAGCTAATTTTTCACTTGCCCTTGGCGCAACCGGAATAGCTCCTCTGGAATTGGCTTGTGCAATTATGACCCTTGCCGATTACGGCGTCGCGAAAGAATGTTTTTCAATAAACCGTATTACGAAATTCAATGGCGATGAATTGTATGAGAACGAAATACAAAGTCGACGGGTGCTGGATGCACAAACGTGTTATATAATGATAGACATGATGAAGGGCGTGATGGAAGAGGGAACCGCGCAATCCAGCCGGCGGCTCGGATTTTTACGACCTGCCGCAGGAAAAACCGGAACCTCTGATAAAAATCGGGACTCGTGGTTCATTGGCTTTACCCCCAATTTGATTACTGTGGTTTGGGTAGGTTTTGATGATAATCGGAAAATGAAAACAAAATACGCTACAGAGGTCACGGGAGCCAGCGCTGCTTTGCCAATCTGGACACAATATATGAAAGAGGCACTTGCTGACGAACCTTTTCTAGAGTTTCCCATACCTCAGGGAATCGAGTTTAAAGAAGTAGATCCAAGAACGGGTAGCGGTCCTTTGCCCGGAGGACCGAGCTTGCGTATAGCCATTCGAAAAAAATAAGGATTGAATATGAATGATAAGCAAAAAATTGCAGGATTGGGAGAAGTTCTTTGGGATGCTTATGAGGAGAAAAAATATCTTGGCGGAGCCCCGGCAAACTTTGCCGCTCACGTCAATCAGGCCGGCGCTTATGGGGTTATTTTGAGTCGTGTCGGTAATGATGCGGCCGGAGACCAATTGATCAAGGAACTCGTTTCTCTGGATTTCGATGTCTCCGGTATCCAGATTGATCCTCAAAAACCAACCGGAATCGTTAAAGTAACCCTGAACGAAGAAGGGGTGCCTGCGTTCCAATGTGTTGAGGATGTATCCTATGATTATATGGAGTATAATGACATTTGGGACAACATCGCCGGCGAAATCGATGCTGTGCTGTTTGGCACTCTGGCACAGCGATCAGGTGTTTCACGCAAAGCGATTCAGCGGTTTTTGCAGAAAACCACTGCCATCAGGGTTTTTGATATTAATTTAAGGGGATGGTCAGATCATATTGAGAAGATCGTTCTTGAATCGCTCAAACTCGCCGATATGATCAAACTCAACATTGAAGAACTCGAAAAACTGAAAAATCTTTCCGGTCCCCGGGAGAATAATATTGAATTTCTGCGGCAATTGATAGATAACTATCAATTAAAAATGGCTGCTCTTACGGCCGGCTCAGAGGGATGCTATCTCATCACAAAGGATGAAAATGTCTATCATCCCGGATTTAAAGTTAATGCTGTGGATACCACCGGAGCGGGAGACGCCTTTGCTGCCGGAATGATTGTCAAATATCTGAGCGATGCTCCGCTTGCAGAAATTGCCGATTATGGTAACCGTCTGGGTGCTTTTGTGTCAACACAACGGGGAGCTATGCCCAAGTGGCGTTATTCGGACATTATGTCCATTGATTAGACAAAAGGATCACTATGACTTTAAAATCACAACTATACGGCGTGGTTTTTCTTGTTTTTTCATTGATCGTCATATTGATGATTTTCAGCAGTATGAAACAGAATCTGACAAATCCTGTGCAAGAGTATCCCAAGCTGACATCTACGAATGAGGGGGTGGTTGATTCTGTTTATTATAACTATTTTTTCCACTTTTCTCTCGTTCTGCCTCACCGGAAATGGAGGGTAAAGCCAGAGCATGCAGATTCAACGCTTTTGCCGTATCAAAAAAGTCAGCCGATACTGGAACAGGTGAAAGAGATCATAACCGTCCGGCGGCAGGGCGGGCATGCTACTCTGCGCGTGGGTGTGATATCAAAAGCGCCGGAGCTGGAAACAAGAGACCTTACCATTTCCTTGCTTTATGAAATGCTGAATCAAAGGCAGGATGAGCAGGGTTCCATTATAAAACCCGTTTCCACTCCCGCTCACCGCATTCTTCAGGGATACTATTTTATACTTTTCAAAACCGGCAGTGAAAGCGATAGGGTCATCATTACCAGTGTACTACCCAGGAAAGCCTATTATTATATTCTCCGCTGTATTGTAGATCGCGATTATTATGACTCGTTACAGCAGGAATGCGAACGGATCATGAAGGGGTTCAAACCGCTGCTCTCCACCTTTCGTCCTTGTCCACAATGAAATTTAATGGATTTTGACCACAATCATGGTCATATCATCGTAATGGGGATAATTTTTTATATATTTTTTAACGTCTGTATAGATCGTGTTAATAATTTCTTTTGACCCTTTATGCCGGTTTTTACAGACGATGTTGATCAATTTTTCCTCGCTGTATTCACAAAGTTCATGGTTCATCGCTTCTATAAATCCGTCAGTATAAAAGACCAGCAAATCTCCCTGGTGTAGCTGCATTTTTTCTTCCTGAAGCAGCTGATTGAAAATTTCGCCGGCATCCAGCCCCAGGGCAACAAATCCATATGCATAGCCCCTCAACGCCGACAGGGCAAACTTTTTGGTTGAAAATTGAAGATTTATGATGGCGTCGAGCGCGGCCAGTTTTTCGCCGAATTTTTCTCTGGCAAGAGATTCACCCACACTCCAGCTCATAAATGCAGAGGAGGCGAGAAAAGGACAGATGATCAAGGTGTAGAAAAGCAACTTGACCATGGCGATTTCATCATAACTCAATTCGCCAAGCGCCCAGGCATTGGCCATGACTTTGAAAGAAATCCCTGTTTGTCGACAACGTTTCTGGCAATGTCCACCGCTTGAGATCGATTGAGTTCAAAGCGGGCTGCTCTAGCGGGTAAAATGATATCTGCAAAATGATAAAAAAGGACACCTCCCGCAACAGCGAGGAGGAGAAAAAGCATTATGCGATAAGAAAGCTTTTGCATCGTTCCGATAGAATTTTTTGCGTTCATCATAGTAGATTACTCGCCAATTCCGCCAGTTCCGAGCGTTCACCCTTTTCCAGATTAATATGAGCGTAGATGTTTTGTCCTTTCATGCGATCGATGAGATAGCTCAGTCCATTCGACCTTGAATCCAGATAAGGCGTGTCGATTTGATACGGATCGCCCGTAAAGATGATTTTCGATCCTTCTCCTGCACGTGTGATAATGGTTTTGACTTCATGGGGTGTCAGATTTTGAGCTTCATCCACGATAAAGTATATGCGATCCAGACTGCGGCCGCGAATGTAGGCAAGTGGTTCTATTTGCAGCTTGCCGTTGTCGAGCAAGTCCTGAATTTTAATAAATTTTTTATCGGTTTCGCTGAACTGATTTTTGATGACGCCAAGATTATCATAGAGGGGTTGCATGTAAGGATCCAGCTTGGACTTGATGTCACCCGGCAAATATCCAATATCCCTGTTTGATAACGCCACAATAGGCCGTGCCAGATAAATTTGGCGATAGTTTTGCTGAACCTCAAGGGCACCGGCCAACGCCAGCAATGTTTTGCCGGTACCGGCTTTGCCGCTCAGGGTAACCAGTTTGATATTCATTGTTTGCAGAGCATGCAGAGAAAATATTTGTTCTGCATTCCTTGGCAGAATACCATAGGCGGCGGCTTTGTCTATTCTTTCGAGCAGACCGGAATGAGAATTATAATATGTCAGAACCGATTGGCTCTTGTTGCGGAGGATAATATATTCATTTGGTACAATATGTTCAATATCCGCTTCAGCGACGGGAACTTCAAAGGGAGGAGTGTAAAGCCGTTCGATAATTTCAGGATCGACATGTTCCAGGAAACGTTTGCCGCGATACAACTTTTCGACATCCTCGATCTTGTCGGTGTAATAATCCTGTGAATGAATACCGAGAGATTTGGCTTTTAGTCTTAAATTAACGTCTTTGCTGACCAGGACGATCTGTTTACGGCTATATGCTTTTTTTAATGACAACGCAGCACTGAGAATACGGTGGTCCGGTTTTTTTTCCATAAAGGCATTGAGCACCTCATCTTCATCCTTGAATATGTTAAGGATAAAAATATTGCCGCGCCCCTTCCCCAGAGAGACTCCTTTACCGACGAGTTTATCACCGGAGAATTCATCGAGCAGTCGTATAAATTCACGGGCATGATAGTGGATAAGATCATGTCCGCGTTTAAAGTGATCAATTTCTTCCAAAACGGTGATAGGGATAACGATGTCATTGTCATCGAAATTAAAAATAGAGGTCGAATCATGAAGAATGACATTGGTATCGAGGACAAATGTTTTTTTCATAGCACAATCAGTTCGATTTTTTCAAAACATAAAGATTAGAGCAGGATTGATCGTTCTTGCCAATCGTATGATTATAAAGAAATAAGGCGACTGCAGGCAACAATGGCATGTAATAAAATATTTTTTTAATCCAAAAAGGCGCTCCGCCGGGTTTTGCCAGATTACCCTTTCTTAAGGCGATTTCCATACGGGAGGAACTTTTTTTCGCGACAATGTTGAGGTCTAAAAGCTCACACAGTTTATTTATAGATTGGTCAGAAAACCAGTAGAGGTGGTCAGGAACTCCCCATGCATCTTTCCACATTGCTGCTTCATCGGGAGAGCTGATTTCTCCGCGGTTGCCGGTTCGTATAACCATTATTCCGTCGGGATCGAGATTGTTGATCAGATTTTCCAGTGCCCGCAAGGGATTCCGCAAGTGACTGAGCACATTGAATAAAGAAATAACCTGAAAAGTTTGAGAAGAATTAAAGCCCTCTAAACTGGATTCCACGATGGGGATGTCAAATGTTTTGCGTCCAAATGAAGCTCTTTCTGCCGATGGCTCTACCCCCGTAGCCTTCCAGCCCCGGTCGCGGGCAACCTTGACCAGATGGCCGATACCGCATCCCACGTCCAGGAGCGATCCGCCTTCGCTATGCGCCTCGATAATGTCCATACGACGCCCGGCCATCATTAATAATCCTTTGGTTCCCTTGAGGTGCTCGGTCATATCCACAATTACTTCTTCATTCAAACTCTGGAATTGCTGCGAGTCGATCATCGCCTCTTGTTTCTGCTGTTGAGGCCTGGGATTAAGATAGTTCAGACCGCAGGATGAACATCGGACAATTTGATAACCGTTTTCTTCGGCAACCGGTATGGAATGAGATTTACCGCATAAATTGCATGAAACCGATTCAAGCTCCATTAAGGCTCCTTATCAATAATGGTTTAGTAATAAAACGAGATCGGAAGAGCACACGTCTGAACTCCAGTCACGTGAAACGATCTCGT
>CAZSOP010000075.1:0-12001 GCA_964608385.1 uncultured Cytophagia bacterium | reverse complement strand
CAAACCGGATTTTATCCGCTGGCACCGTCTGCTCTCTTCCGGCAAGGCCATTTCAGGGCCGGTGCGCAATTTCCCCGAACGTGAGCAAAAAATGCTTTCATCACATCAAGCCAAATCCATGCTTATACTACCGATATTTACCGAAAATGAGTGGTATGGATATATCGGCTTTGATGATATTCTCAAGGAACGTCAGTGGGGAGAAGAAGACATTCGACTCTTGAGAACGGCTGCAGAAATGATCGCCGGCGCCATAACCAGAAGAAATGCAGAAATCGCTTTGCAGGTAAGCGAAAAGCGTTTTCGTTCTCTGGTGGAAAATGCTCACGACATTATTTATTCCATGAATCCGGATGGCACCTTCTCTTATCTCTCTCCTCAATTTGAAGAATATACGGGGTATTCCACCCAGAGTTTTATCGGCAAGACGTTTGAAGAGCTGTTGCATCCGGACGACTTTGAAAAGAATCTTTTCAGCCCTGCCGGAGCCGATGGCCGGATTCGCGAGTTGGAATACCGCATCAAACACAAAGACAGCAGTTGGCGCTGGTTCGTATCACATTCGACAAAAATTTTGGATGAAAGCGGGCATATTATTGAAATTATCGGTATCGCTCACGATGTAACCGAAATCAAAAATGTACTCAGGGATTTAGAGGCGACCAATCGCGAACTTCGCGACACACAGACACAGCTGGTGCAGAGCGAAAAAATGGCGTCCCTTGGAAACCTGGTTGCCGGAATTGCTCATGAAATCAATACACCTGTCGGCGCTATCAACAGCATGCACAACACCCTTATCCGCGCAGTAAGCAAATTGCGAAATCATTTGGAAGAAAAATTTACAGAAGAATTTATCAAGGACCGCCAACTGCTAGCCACTTTAAAAATTATCCAGGACGCCAACCGCGTGATTCACACCGGAACCGACCGGGTCATCAACATGGTCAAGCGCCTGCGCAGCTTTGCCAGGCTCGATGAAGCCGAACTCAAAGATGCGAACATTCATGAAGGCATAGAAGACACCCTCGTTCTCATACACCATGAAATTAAACACAATATCAAAATCGTTAAAAAATTCGGCAACCTTCCCAAAATCGCCTGCTATCCCGGCCGGTTAAATCAGGTATTTCTCAACCTTCTGATCAATGCCAAACAGGCAATCGAGGGTAGCGGACGAATCACCATTCGAACCTATACGAAAGACGGCTACGTTCATATTGCCTTCAGGGATAATGGCATTGGTATCGCACCCGAATACCTGGACAAAGTATTTGATCCCGGATTCACCACCAAAGGAGTTGGTGTCGGTACCGGCCTCGGATTATCGATCTGTTATCAAATTATCAGGGACCACCGCGGAAAAATAGTGGTTAACAGTGTTAAGGGCGAAGGAACGACCTTTACCGTTGTTATTCCCATGGATCTGGACAAACGTATACAGCAAGTTACTGAATAATGATACTGAAAAAATGCGGATTTTGCCACTGGCGCAAAATTTTAATAAATCTCTCAATAACCCTTTTACTCTCATGCGGCTACCTGCCGGCAGCAGAAAATGCGCTTCCATCCACGACAGTTGTCGATAGCCTGACCAGAGCTCCGTTTTCTTTCGAACGGCATGAGCCTGACAGCGCCTACAAATACGTCCGCGGACTTGAACGACCGGCAAAACCCGGCAAGTCGGTAAGCAATGCGATAATGTTTTTACCCAGGCTGGTCGCCGAGGGTGTCCGTACCGCCACAGCCTTTGGAATGCACTTGATGAATGATCCGCAAATCAGTGCCCGTATCAATTCGTTTATAGAAAGCGAAAATAAATGCTTTCGCTGGTATCCGGTCGTCGATATCACCTCCGATTACCGGCCAGGGATTGGGGCTGATTTTTTCATCCCCCTGCAGCTTGTTGATATGACCTTCAACTGGAATTTTGCCGGAGCGGAAAAGTATGAACTTGCTGGGGATATTTCCTATCATTACAAAAAACAGGCTTATACCTGGCGTTGTACCTTATCCGGACTCTTTGAACATGACGATGACAGAAAATTTTACGGACTAGGCGTAACACCGCGCAGCGACCGGCGCAACGCCATATTACCCACTGCTGCTGCAGACTATGGCATTTATAAAGAAAAAAGGAAGAAAATCCAGCTTGTCAACAGTGTGGGATTTAATTCATATCTCAATCTCTCTTATACCGCCTTTTTACAAAAACGCAGTCTGCGGAATGCACCCGCGTCCGAAAATGCGATAGGAAACCTGTTTAACCTTGAAAAGATGAAAGAATTCAAACATCCGGTGCAACAGTTCTATCATGAACTCAGTATTCGCCTGGAAAGCCACCGTCAGGAGCGCTATCTTTCCAGTGGAATCAAATTCGAAATCCACTATGGCCGTTCCAGAGGCATCGGAGAGGATTCGAGCAAATTTAGCCGCTGTGGTTTTGATGTCATGATGAATATTCCAATTCTTGATCCGGATCGATTGCTGACCCCCCGGTTGGTCTATGACCGAATAAAAAACAATTCTCCTCAAACCGCCATGCCTTTTACAGAGTATCCGCAACAACCTGCCTTCCGCGGTGTCTCCGGCCTTTATATGTTGCGTACAGACAATCATTCTTTTGTCCCCTCTCTGGAATATCATTGGCCGCTAACCTATTATCTCGGTGCCCATTTGTTTATCGATTATCTTCTGGTCAACGACCAGCTGTCGCATTTATCCTGGACACGGGTTCCCTGGGCTATCGGGCTCGGCGCTGATGTTCATACGAAAAACAAAGAGCTGGCAAGGGGGTATATCGCTGCCGGCTCGGAAGGTATCCACCTGACCTTTATAATCGGACTGGATTATTCTGTCAATAACCGGTCGACCTGGGAATAACAATGCTGAAAAGTGCAACGACAACTTTGTCTCTATTGCTGGCAGCAATGATACTGTTTTGGAATTGCGCTCCGACGCCGGCTACGTTCACAGATGATGACCCCATATACCATCTGAACGATAAAACACCGATTCCAATACCGGAAAATCCCCGCACCGTCCGTTCCCTTCCGGCAGACAAGAACGCCAGAGACGTTAATTGTCTGGACGATGTACCGGCATCGAGCTGGTACAGTCTCAGATTGGGGTATCAAAATTTATCCCCTGCAGAGCTGGTAAACGGCCCTGCTGAGATCGGTTTGCCGGAGGTACCAATAACCCTGATCGCGATCAAACATCGCCGGCATCACCCATGCCTGGTTGTCCGCGATAGCCGCGGTATTCAGTACCTGCTTAAATTCGCTCCCCATGATTTAAATGCCATGTTCACAACCACCTCATTTATCGTAAATCGCCTCTTTTGGGGTTTTGGTTATTTTGTGCCGGAAGAGCATATTTTTCAATTCAGTCGCGGGGATTGTAAAGTGGATATCACAAATAAAGATGATATTGAAAACATTCATAATTTGCTCGACACGAGTACAACGTCAAAGCAAAAACAATACCGATGCATTGCCGGCCGTTTTGTGCCCGGTTATCCCCTGGGTCCGGCCGCACAACAGGGAGTGCGTAAAGAGGATCCAAATGACTGGTTCCCGCATCAGGACCGTCGGGTGTTGCGGGCGTTGCGCGTATTCGCTGCGTTTACCAATATGGCTGATATAGGTCCCCATCATACACTGGATGTCTATATGGGAAATCCGGGCAAAGGACACATCAGACATTATCTCATTGATTTTGGCGATGCGTTCGGTGTCATCCCGGCAAGAGACAACCGTCTCTGGGCCGGTTTTCATCATATTTTTAGCCTGGCGGATATTCTGACCAATCTGGCAACTCTGGGCTTTTATAAACCGGATTGGCGGAAGGTGAAAAATACACCGTGGAAATCCGTGGGCCCCTTTGAATCGACACGTTTCAACCCGGAAAATTGGAAAGAAATCTATCCATATGCGCCGATCCGCAAAAGTCAACCTGCAGACAATTATTGGGCTGCCAAAATTCTGGCCGGATTGACGGATACCCACATCTCTGCGTTGGTTCGCGCGGCCGGATATACAAACAACAAGGCTCGAGATTATATGATCCGTACGCTGATTGAACGGCGGACAACGCTATTAAAATATCATTTCAACCAAGTTACCCCACTCGAATATATCGATATAAAAGAAGATACCCTCTATTTAAGAGATATCCACCGAGATCTTTTTACAGAAAAAAAAGCAACGTATTACAGAATAAAATTTTTCGATCAGAGGAAACGGCAAGTTCATCCGCCAACAACGCTGGGGTGTGATGACTCGGTGGTAAAAATTCCGGCGCTCTGCACCCTTATCGATAAAGCAAAAGGCTATCTCAGAGTGGAAATCAATAAACTGACCAAAACCCGGCCACCGGCGACTCGTTTTCATTTTTCGCGACAAAAGAATGATACCATAAAGCTCGTCGGCGTGGTTCACGATAATGATATGTGAAAATCACGAATAAAATTTCACTTGCATGGCGGTAAGGAATAAAATAAATTAAGCCAATCGCTCTTTATGGCGAATTGCTCATCCGCTCAGTGCCGGATTCAGGCCGGGCATTACAGCTCTGCATCACCTTCCCGATGAACAAAAAGTGGTCCGGTTCGGAACGAGTAAATCAATGATCGGAAATTTCATTTCTGCAATTATTTTTAAAATTCATGATTAACCGGATCGGTTGAAAAATCCTGAATTTTTTATAAAAAAGGATTGTTTTAAAAGTTGGCACCGAGATAATACAAGTTAATCCTGGAGATCGAGAGGATCATCATAAAAAGAGGCATACATTTAATAACTCTTCTGACCTTCATTCTGTTGCTTTTTTTCTCCGGTTGCGCCCAGCGCGGTCTGATCAGCGAAAAAGCCGATAAAATCTACGACATACCCGATCTCTCAGCCACCATCGACCATAACCACAACCCGGTTTTTCTCGTTTACGGCGACACCCAAACCGGCTGGCGACTGGCGGAAAAGTTTGTCTGGAGCAAAAATTGGCTAACCTGGAAAATGCTCTGTTTCCCGTTTTATCAGCTATACTGGTTATCCAACGGCTTTATCGGAACCATTAATTTTCTCCGCTATCAACCCGATTATGGCATTGAACAGCAGCGCCGGGTACGCGATGCCATCCTGCAATATCATCGGAATAATAATCTCGATTTTATCATGCATTTGGGAGATAAAGTTGCCGATGGTCGTTATCCCTCGCACTGGCAGCAATTTTTAACGCTTAATAATATCGAAACATCTCTGCTTTCCACACTCCCCTATTTTACAGTTCTGGGAAATCATGAAGTCACAAACGATACGATTTACGGAGAACCGAATCATCGTACACTATTCGATCAACCAGGATTTTACACCCTTGACTTTCCCGGCCTGCGCCTGATCGTGGTCAATTCCAACTTTATTCTGGACCAGTACGACTTTTTCGATATGGAAAAACAAAATGCGCTTTTCAAGCAGTGGTTTATCAGCAATATTCCCGACGCACCGGCCTGGCTGCAAAAGCAGCTCTCAAGCCATCATGCCTTCAAAATTGTTTTTATGCATCACCCCCTTGTCTCTTTCGGCAAGCATCATTCAAACTGGTATAACAAGGCCTATGGACAATCACTGCGACAAAAACGTCTGTCTCTGCTCAGATTATTCGACGACTATGATGTCGATATTGTATTCAGCGGTCACGAACATTATTACGCCCATAACCTGATTCGTACCGGCAACAGTAAAAACACTCTGCACCAGATCATTGCCTCGGCAGGGGGAGTACCACTACGAGATTTACCCAGCGAGCAAAAAATAGCGTCGGCATGTAAAAAATACAAAGCCGATAATATTCATGTACGCGTTATGAAACAGGAAAAAAAATATCATTATTGTATCGTTAAGGTCGAAGATACCAGTCTGACTGTAAACGTTTACGGTATTGATGACGATTCATCAGTGTATCCTATTGATGAAATTTTTCTGAAAAATGAATACTGTTTTCATTCACCTATATCGGAGTAAGAATGAAAAAAAACAAGAGTGTTCTCGATAAATTTTTAAATATTTTCACCGATGTGCATGCCGGGGAGGGGATAAACGCATTACTGCTTTTCTTTAATCTCTTCATCATCCTGACCGCATACTATATCATCAAACCGGTTCGGGAAGCTTTGATTCTGTCGGGAAGCGGAGCTGAAGTGAAAAGCTATGCCGCCGCCGGCCAGGCGATTTTATTGTTGGGATATGTTCCCCTCTATGCCTGGTTGGCAAGCAAATTTCCCAGAAAACGGCTGATTAATTTGGTCACCACTTTTTTTGCCCTCTGTCTGGGCGGATTTTATTTACTCGCATTGCTTAACAATTCACCCGGTCTGAAGCTGAATATTCCTCTGGACATTATTTTTTACCTTTGGGTTGGTATCTTCAATATATCCGTTATTGCACAATTTTGGTCATTCGCCAATGATCTATACACTCCGGAAGCGGGAAAACGCCTCTTTGTCATCATTGCCTTTGGAGCCTCGCTGGGTGCCGCGATGGGTAGCGGAATTACAACATTTCTCATAGAACCTCTGGGTGTATATCAACTGTTGCTCCTGGCCGGTGCCCTGTTAATAGTCAGTTTGATCATTACCAATATTGTCGATGCGCGACAAAAACAGCAGTTGATGATGACAAATCACAAGCAAGTCGAAAAATTCTCAAAACCACTGGATAAAAGCGGAGCCTTTCGTCTCGTCCTTAAGCATAAATATCTACTGCTGATCGCCCTGCTTATGCTCTTTATCAATTGGGTAAACACCACAGGGGAATACATTCTCGGTAGCATCATACGCGATACCGCAGAAAAAGCGGTCGCAATGGGTACAGCCGGGGGACTAACGGTGAGCGGATATATCGGACGTTTTTATGCAGTCTTTTTTAATATTGTCAACTGGACCGCAATTCTAATGCAACTGTTTCTGGTTTCCCGCATTATAAAATATTTGGGAATTCGCATTGCGATTCTTATTTTACCTGTAATCGCTTTGGGTGGTTATCTTTTTATTGCAATCGTGCCCGTTTTGGCGATCGTGCGTTGGATCAAAACAGCAGAGAATGCAACAGACTATTCGCTTCAAAACACCGTGCGAAATATTCTCTTTCTGCCGACCAGCCGAGAACAAAAATACAAAGCCAAACAGGCAATCGATACCTTCTTTGTCAGGGCAGGTGATGTGCTTTCGGCAGTGTTGGTATATGTCGGTACCACCATACTGACCTTTAGCATAAAAGAATTCGCCCTGGTAAATACGATATTGGTATTCGTAATACTGGTAATTTCATTTATAATTGGGAAAATGAACAAAAACCTGGTCAAGGCCGATAAAAATATATGAAAAACCTATTCAGAGAACTGTTTGATATCAGAAAAGGTGAAGACCGGCGTGCAGCATTGATGTTCAGTTATATTTTTTTGGTAATTTGCTCGCTGCTGATCGTCAAACCGGTGCGAAATTCTCTGTTCCTCACTCATATCGGCATAGAGCAATTGCCGGTGGCTTTTATTCTCGTTGCCATCGTAGCGGCCCTGGTTTCCAATATCTATTCCAGACTATCGAAATCGATTCGGCTTGATCAGCTTATCATCAGCACCTTTTTCGCCTCAATCGCATTGCTTTTCTTTTTCCGTTATTTTTTGTATCTGAAATACCAACAGGACTGGTTTTATTATGCGCTTTATATATGGGTGGCTATCTTCGGCGTTATTACCACGTCACAATTCTGGTTGCTGGCCAATTATGTTTTCAACGCCCGTGAAGCCAAACGCCTTTTTGGCCTTATTGGGGCCGGAGGAATTTCCGGTGGTATTTTTGGCGGTTACCTGACCAAATTTCTTGCACCGGTTGTTGGCACACATAATTTAATATTATTTTGCATCCTGTTTCTAAGCCTCTGCGCTCTGATTGCAGCACATATCTGGCAACTCTGCGGTAAACAAAATTATTCCGAACGCATCAGACAACAACAGCGGCTGTCCCGTAAGGTCAGAGAAGATAATCCATATAAACGCTTGTTTCAATCCAAACACTTTCTCTTTCTCGCTGCTCTGGTGGGAACCGGCGTATTGGTCGCCAATATTGTTGATTTCCAGTTCAGCGCTGTTGCCAGCAATATCATCAAAGACGAGGACAACCTAACCGCTTTTTTTGGATTCTGGCTCTCCAACCTTAGTATTCTCTCACTTTTTATTCAACTCCTTCTAACCGCCCGCATTTTAAGCCGTTTCGGTATCACCACGTCTCTCTTCTTCCTGCCGGTAGGTATTTTAGCAGGAACAATCTCGATTTTATTTCAACCGGCATTGTGGTCCGCCATCCTGGTCAAAGTCAGCGATGGCAGTTTCAAGCAGTCAATCAATAAAGCCGCACTCGAACTCCTGGTTGTCCCTCTTCCGCCAGACATAAAAAACCAGGGAAAAACCTTTATAGATGTATTCGTGGACAGCCTTGCAACCGGATTGGGCGGTGTTCTTTTGCTGATTTTTACCATCACATTGGGATTGAGTGTGCAGCAAATCAGTCTTTTTGTTATCGTCATGATCATGTTCTGGTTTTATCTCATCTTGCGGGTGAAAAAAGAGTACATCAACTCGTTCCGGCTGGCTCTTGAAAAACGCTCTATCGACCTTGATGAACAGACGATAAATATTGAAGATGCATCCGTCTATAACAGCCTGGTCAAATTGCTGGAATCGGGCAATGAACGCAAAATACTCTATGTATTGCAATTGATAGAGAATATCCAATATGATAAATTTATTCCCTATTTGCGAAAATTGCTCTCGCATCCGTCTGACGAAATCAAATTACAAGTACTACAGCTGATTAAAACCTATAGTTCAAAGGATTTTTCACCATCTGTTAAAGAATTGTTGTTACATGATAATTTCGACATTCAACTCGCAGCAATGCGTTATCTTTATCACCAACAACCCGATCCGGAATCTCTTAAAGCCTACTTTGACTATAAAGAAATCTCCATCCGCACTGCCGCTCTCATGTGCGCGGCTATGGAAAACCGGGATGACAAAGAATTCAGAAAAACAGGGAAATTCAAGGAAATTTTCGACGCCTACATAGAAACCGATAGCAACAGCATCACCGAACCAAGATTTCGCGCCCGCATTGCTCAGGTCATCGGTATTGCCCGGGATGAAGAGTTGTACCTGTTTTTGAGAAATCTGCTCAGAGATCAAAACACCATGGTACTACGGGGAGCCATCATTGCCGCCGGCCAGACCCGGAACCCTGTTTTTATCACATTATTGATCAATCATCTCAACACGAAAAGAGTAAGGCGTTATGCCCGACGCGCGTTGGCAGCATATGGTGAAACCATCATCGATGAACTCGAACACTGTTTAAAAGAGAGCGATAAAGATCCCCGCATCCGGCAGGAGGTTCCAAAAGTTTTGGCCCTTATCGGTACCCAAGCCTCTGTCAACACATTATTTAAATACCTCGATTTGAATGACCTGAGAATACGCTATGAAATCATCCGGGCGCTTAACCGACTGCGCATCAATTTTCCCATCCTGCGCTTTGATGCTTCACGGGTAAAAAAGAGAATTCTCCTGGAAACAGACCGCTACCTGAATACGTTCACCCTGCTGAGACTTCAGGACCGCATTATCGGTACATACGAGAACCGCGATATGGGCGACAAGAACGTCAAACAGGCCAGATATCTGCTCAACCGTGCCCTTGAAGAACGCCTGCAAGATAATCTGGAGCGAATTTTCCGCCTTTTGGCTCTGGTCTATCCGGCGAAAGACATGCATAATGCTTATCAGGCCATCATCAGCAACCAGAGCCACGTTGGAGCCAATGCTATTGAATTTTTGGATAATATCCTCGACCCGAATCTCAAAAAGCATATTATACCTATCATCGACAGATCACCGACATTGGAAAAAATTGATGAAAAAATTAACCGGAATCTCCACCAGTCCTTTGAACTTGAAGCCTTTAAACGGATCTTGCAGTCTGATGACAACTGGCTCAAAGCCTGCGTGCTCTATCTCATGGCGGAATCGCTGACCAGTGAGCCGGAATGGATTATCAAGGAGTTGACATCCGACCCGGACCCCATCGTGCAGGAAACCGCACGGTTTGCTGTGAATAAAATAAAAAAATGAACTTCCGGATTGTTCCAAGAGGAAAGAAATCATGCTAACATCCATCGAAAAAGTACTCTTTTTACAGGATATTGATATTTTTGAAAACACCGCAACCGAAGACCTCGCCTTTATCGCTGCGATAACAGAAGAGATTGAAGCCAAAGCGAATACGGTGCTCTATAAAGAAGGAGAAAAGGCCGATTCCATGTATCTGGTCATCGAAGGATCAGTAAATCTGCATCAAAAAGAAAGAGAGGTCATGCTCGCCAAACCAAAGGACTTTTTCGGTACCTGGGCATTGTTTGATGATGAACCTCGCGTGGTCAGTGCGACAACACTGGAAGAATGCCGTCTGTTAAAAATCGACCGTGAAGAATTCTATGATCTGCTGGCAGATCATACCAAAATCACCCAGGGTGTTTTAAAAACCCTCTCCAAACGCCTGCGCAGCCTGCTGAACAAAGTAAAAGTTGAGGTTGAATCGACCTGAATCGCATCGATTTGCATGTCTGCAGGCTCGTATTAAAATTTCTCTCTTGAGCTTGATAAAAAAGTTTATTATCTTTACAAAATACTGTCCTGTTGAGCTTAATTCAGGAGTGCTTCATGTCAGGTGAACAATCACCTCCGGATATTGTTATCGTTGATGACGAAGAAATGGTATTAACCAGCCTCAGTTCTTTTCTGAATCTGGAGACCGATTATAACGTTCATACTTTTTCATCCGCCAAAAAAGCGCTTGACTATATCAAAAAAAACAATGTCAATTTGGTGATCTCCGACTATTTAATGCCGGAAATGGACGGCATTACCTTCCTGGCGCAAGTGCGGGATTACAAGCCGGAAATTCCCCGCATCATTCTAACAGGGTATGCGGATAAAGAGAATGCCATCAAAGCCATCAATGAAGTGGGACTGTTCCAGTATATCGAAAAACCCTGGGATAATGATGACCTGCTCATCATCCTCAGAAACGGACTTGAAAAACAAAAATTGATGAAAAAACTGCAGGAAAAAATCAGCGAAATCAATTCCGCCTACTCTGAGCTCAAGAGTATTCAGGACGAAATTGTGAAAACCTTTATCTAAATTGTAGCGATAACGTTATAAAAAAGATTACCCCCCAACTACAATTCTATGGGATAATCCTTACACTGGTTCGCCTTGCGGCAAATACAAAAATTCATAATAAAACGATACGGCGTCTGATGGATAAATTGTTCGAGAATCCGGCCGGGTAAAACAATATTTTCCGGTTTTTCGAGTTTTTCGCCGATTGTAATGGTTCGAACACGGGGAAAATAAAAGTCGATCACCACGAAAAAAGAGATAATCGATTGCTTTTTCCGGTAAAGGGAGCCGGGAAAGTCGGGCGAGCGAAAAACGACGTGAAAAAAATCTCATCGTCACCCTGATGTTCCAATCCGTAAGAGACATTCAAAACTTTATCGGCAAGAATTATACGAAAAGTACGATCGGGATACTGTGCGGACCGGGAATGGGGCTGATACACAAGTACCCCAAATCGTCGTGGAATAGGCAGTTTGGCAATTCCTTTGACCCACATCGGTTATCCTGTGCCATATTATTCAAAGGATACATTTTCGTAACGATGAATAAAAGCTTGTGAAAAAAATAACCCCTGATTCCATTATAATTTATAAAAATGAATACAAAAAAAACAATATATTGTTTCCGGATCCAGGTTCGCGATAGATAAAATCGAAGGCGCTTTCCAGTCCGATTCCAAGACTGAGGTGACTTGCTGAGCAAATTTACGCTCCCTCCCAATGCATCGCTGCCGAACAATATGGATGCCATTCGGTGAGGCTTCTTTTAT
>CAZSOP010000074.1:0-12090 GCA_964608385.1 uncultured Cytophagia bacterium | reverse complement strand
CGACCAAACCATGGCCAGACATATCAAGGTGCACTCTAGCGCGAAATTCGCAGACCATCAGCTTGAACGGGCAGCAAAGCTCAACGCACATATTGTCACGATATGGGATGACAGATATCCGCTTTTATTAAAAAAAACCTATGATCCTCCTGTTTTGTTGTTTACCAAAGGGACTCTTCACCCCGAGGACCATAAGGGGTTGGCAGTCGTGGGCACACGGCAGCCGACCTGTTATGGCAACTTGATAACAGAAAAGTTTTGCAGGCAGTTGGGTCAGCATCGTATATCGGTGGTGAGCGGACTTGCCCGAGGAATCGATACCCTTGCACATCGCGCTGCTCTTTGCGGCCGGGGAAGAACCGTCGCTGTGTTGGGATCAGGGGTGGATTATATTTATCCGCACGAAAATCGCGAACTGGCTGAAAAGATTATTGAATCCGGTGCGCTTTTATCCGAGTTTTCTCTGGGCACCAAGCCGGAACCGCACTATTTTCCGCGCCGAAACAGAATTGTGGCTGGTATCTGTCAGGCAACGTTGGTGATTGAGGCAGGAAAGAAAAGCGGTGCGCTGATTACTTCAGATTATGCTTTGGAACAGGGACGGGATGTGTTTGCCGTGCCTGGCCCGATTAACAGCAGCCAAAGCGTTGGTCCAAACGAGCTTATCCAGCAGGGCGCAAAACCTATTCTCACCCTTGAGGATATTTTGGAAGAATTTGGACATCATGCCCAAGTCGAGAACAGCCTGCCGGATATTCAGCTGGATATGCTCGAGGAAAAAATTTTCAGCTTTATTCGGCAAGAGCCGGTTCATATTGACAACCTCCTGACCGAGAGCAAGATGCCGCCGGCTCAGGTTCATTCGGTTTTATTGTCTTTAGAACTTAAATCGGTTATCAAGCAATTGCCGGGGAAAAATTTTATCAGGTTATGATCAAAGTCTCTGAAGGTCGGGTTCCAAGGCCGGCGTTCGCTCGTTGTTGCATATGGAGATATATAAGTAGGAAACAGAAATGACGGCGAGGCTTGCTCGGCTGCAGAAAAAGGTTGACATCGGACAATAAAATTTGTAATTTTATTGATTGGAGGGCTAGACCTAACTGGTAAGGCAGCGGTCTTGAAAACCGCCGGGCGCAAGCCCTTGTGGGTTCGAATCCCTCGCCCTCCGCCGCACGAGCACAAAACGGAGAGGTGCCGGAGTGGCTGAACGGGGCGGCCTGCTAAGCCGTTGTAGGGTTTGATCTCTACCGCGGGTTCGAATCCCGCCCTCTCCGCTCTAGTCCAATAAAGAGGATTTTTCTTTATTGGATTTTTTATTTTTATGATCATTCTTTGAGAAAGGAGCCCGTTTTGACGGTCCGTGTGCGCTTTGCTCCCAGCCCGACAGGCTTTGTCCATATCGGCAGTCTGAGGACGGCACTTTATAATTACCTTTTTGCAAAAAAGCACAATGGCAGGTTTGTACTTCGTATTGAAGATACAGACCGCAATCGTTTCGTTGAAGGGGCAACGGAAAATCTTATCCGGATACTGGGCTGGGCGGGAATAAAGGCGGATGAGGGCCCGGGGTATAATGGAAAGCATGGGCCCTATTTTCAATCTCAGCGGACCAGAATCTATAAGGAGCAAGTTGAAAAGCTGATTAAAGCAGGTGCGGCTTATTATGCCTTTGATACACCGCAGGAAATTGAACAAATGCGCCAAAGGCAGCGCAAAAAGGGCGTTCACACGCCCAAATATGACTATAGCGTCCGTGATCAGATGCGCAACTCGCTAAGTTTATCATCTTCTGAGGTTGAAGAGGAAATCGCCAACGGAACAGCTTTTGTTATTCGGTTAAAAATACCTAAAGACCGTATATTTCGATTTCGGGACCGGATCCGGGGAGAGGTAGAGTTCTCCAGCGATGAAATAGATGATCAGGTTTTAATAAAGTCGGATGGCTTTCCCACCTATCATCTTGCCAATGTTGTCGATGATCATCTTATGGAGATAACGCATATCATTCGGGGTGAAGAATGGTTGAGTAGCGTGCCGAAACATTTGTTCATATACGAATTTTTTAAATGGGACGCACCGGAAATGGCGCATTTGCCGTTAATTTTTAATCCTGACGGCAGCAAAATGAGCAAGCGCAACATACAAGCATTGGATGATCTTCCGGACGGAAAAGTTGATCCGGATGTCGAGTCATACCGCCGAAAAGGATACGAAAACAGCGCCCTACTCAACTATATCGCATTGCTGGGATGGAATCCGGGAAAAGGCACTGAGCAGGAAATTTTTATGCCCGATGAGCTGGTAAAAGAATTTTCCCTCGACAGAGTCAATAAATCCCGTGCGATTTTTGATTTGAATAAATTGAATTGGCTGAATAAGGAACATCTCGGTCGCAAACCAACAGAAGAGTTGGTCAAACGTCTCAAACCGGAATTGACGCAAAAGAAGATTGATTACAAATCCGATCAATATCTTTATAAAGTTGTCGATTTGGTAAAATCGAGACTTGGGTTTTTGCAAGAGTTTGTTCCCTATAGCCATTATTTTTTCCAAGATCCGGAACATTTTGAAGAAAAGGGCATAAAAAAACGGTGGAAAAATGATTCTGCAAAATTAATTCTTGAATTTTGTCGGGAAATTTCTAAATTAGAGACGTTCGACGCCAAATCAATCGAGGAAGCCCTACGTCGAATCAGCGATCGTCAAGATGTCGGTGCCGGAAAAATTATTCATCCGGTGCGACTGGCAGTGACCGGGGTCACTGTGGGGCCCGGACTTTTTGAGTTGCTGCAGATTTTAGGAAAGGAAACGGTTGTCCGTCGCCTTACATATGCAGCTGAAAAAGTACCCGCATATAAACAACAATGATACTGGGGAGTCGTCCAATGGCAGGACACATGACTCTGGATCATGGTATCGGGGTTCGAATCCCTGCTCCCCAGCCACTTCTCCTCTCCTTTTATCTTATCCCTGTATGGCATAATTCTTGTTTCTCATTATTGGTGAACAAAAGCAGCCTGGTTTGATTTACTAAACCATTGTAAAAATTGCGCTCAAAGGAGAACCTGTCCGACGTTTTGTGGCATTGGGTTCTCAGTGTGGTACGATGTCTACAGGGATATAATTCATGAAATATAAATTGTTTTTCCCCCTTTTTATCATTCTTTTTATCGTCATGTCCGCAGCAGGAATATATTATCATTTTTATTCCAGGTCTGTTTCGAAAACATTATATCCGGTTCAGATCAGCGAACCATCCCTGCCTGACCGGGAAGTGGTAAAAGTACATAAAGACACTCTGGCTTTGGAAAATGTCCAGCCCTCAAAATCGCCTGGTATTGATTCAGTGAACCAAGATGCCGCATCCGCTGAATTGCCTGAACACGTAGAAATATCCACAATGTTAGAAACGGCAAAAAAAGACTCAAGCCCAATAAAATCAAACAACAAGAAAACCCAGGCGGGTTTGTTATCCACAGAGCAAGACCATAATGTGGAAAAGTTATCCACAAACAAGTTTGCCCAAGAAATAGAAAAAGAACAGAATAAACCCCAAAAGTCGAGAACGAAAGATCCCGGTGAAACAAGCTCTGATTCTTCGAATGTACTGATTTCTTCTGCCGACAGGTCATATCGTCAGATGAAGTTAACCGCGGAAAAATTAAAATTGAAAGCAGCGCGGCAAAGTGTCGGCAGCCAGGTTCGACAGTTATTGCGGGACAACGGCTATACCGCTGTTGGTGGAGTTGGCAATTCAAATTCAAAGAACAGCAGCACCTGGATGGCTGCGAACAAACATGCTGATGAAACCTCAAGGCCGGAAAAGAGCAGAGTGTCAAATGATAAAGAGAAAAGTACAATCCGGCAGCCCGTTGGATTTAGACCTGTACACAGATGGGCTTTGGGGTTAAGGCTTGGGGCTCTTTATCCTGCTACCCATAACCGCGATATGGCGGTCACGCCGGTGACAGCAGCAATGCTTCGTTATCGGCTTTATGAAAACATTCATCTCTCTGCCCACATTGGCGGTTTTCGTCTCACAGATGGAAAAAAATACGCTTCCCGGGCTGCGGATATCCTCAGTGTTGATTTAAAAACGCAATTATTTATAAAAGATAACGCCACGTTTCGTTTCTTCGTACATGCAGGTGCCGGCATAAGCCGTTTTTCTGTTTCGGAGAATGGTTCTTCTTTCTCATCACAGACCTCTGCATCATTGTTGGCCGGGGCAGGCGTTGAAATCGGTCTCCATAAAAATCTTGCTATTGCCGTTACTTGTGATGTCCGCCGGGTTCAGGGCGCGGCCCGGGGTGGAGAACAGAAAAGAGACCAATATATTTCCGCCAAAATCGGATTTACATACTATATGGGATCAGGCAAAGACCAGGGTCGTCACAGCGAAAATCCTCTGCTTGCCGAGAGCGACAAATAATTGCCCTGTCATCATCTTGTGACATGAAAACACTTGCAATTATTGTTATTTTTTCGTATTGTCTTATGAGGGGTTTATTTTTCAACCTTACTTTTAACAGCCAAACAATGTTTTTGGGAACAACTTTTAAATAATGGCGTTTATAGTGTAAGCGGCAGGAGGTTCCTTCCCCCTTTGAATGCTGACCCCCCTAGGCATTCAAAACCCCTTCTGTCGCTTTTTTTTTATTAACAGAGCAAGGAAAGATGGGCAAATTTTTTTCAGGCGCCCGTAGCTCAATTGGATAGAGCTTCTGACTTCGAATCAGAAGGTTGGGGATTCGAGTTCCTCCGGGCGCGCTTTTTTCCAACCAATTTTTCCCTTCAAGCATACCATCTGTATTATTGTGCAATATATTTATCTTTTTCCGGCCGGATAAAGTGCGGCTGATACCCCCTTAATTGCAATTTGGTGAATCGGGTCATCCTCAGCCAAATGGCCCGGTCTGTGGATGTTAGCGGATTTTCATTCTCTTAAACGGGCCTAGCCGGAGATAAATATTGGCTGGAATTGAAAAGGAACGGTTGGCGAGACAGGAGCAAAGGGGTCATTTCGATTTGATTGACGCTTAAATCCGGTGGTTTGCAATCAACAGTGAAGACGGATCGAGTTTTAGCGGCAGTTTACCCGGTTTGGTCTCGTCATAACATTTTAACAATACCAAGTCAACATAGTCTTGTAACGGATTTAGCATAATGATAACGTCCAGCACTGTTTTTAGCTGATTCACCGGAGATGGAATTCCATCTTTATCATAATCGAGTTCTTCCCGATGAAGTGTGGCGGAAAACCACATTTCAGCATTATAGAGGTCGGCGATATGCCGCCACGCTTTCATTTTTTCCGGGTTCGCCTGATTGAAATCAAATCCGTCTATAATCAGGGTGTCCGGATCAAAGGAGGTGTCCCGCAACAGACGCGCTATGCTGTTCTTGATTTCCTCATAGCTGATCTGCCGGTTTTTCAAATGGAGAATGAGACGATTGCGAATGATCTCATCAAAAGCGTCTTGTTTATCTTCGAGCTTGTAGGTTTTTGACAGTTCATCGAAAACCTGTTCATACCAGTTTTCGATATGATGGGGGTCGTCGGCAAAGGAGAGGTGCAGAACCTTTTGTCCGCGCATCATTTTATCGATGGAAATGTGTACCAGGCTTGCCGTTTTGCCGACTCCTTTTCTTGCCGTAAACACACCCAGCTTTTTTGATCCCAATCCTTCCTGAAGGCTTTTCTCCAGTACTCGAATCGGGCTTTTTTTGATAATATCTTCTTTCAGCATTTCACTATCCTTTAAGAAGCTATATATTCTCAGTTGTCAGGCTTTATAGAAATATATAAATGTATGGTAAAAAGCCAAACACATTTTCACGATTTATTCTTTTCCACAAACTCTTTTTTCAAGTCTTCTGCAATATTTTCCGGCACTTTACCGTATTTTGAAAACTCCATGGTGAATTCGGCCTTACCCTGGGTTGCAGATCTCAAGATGGTTGAATATCCAAACATCTCACTAAGGGGCACTTCTGTTTCCACATGGGTAAAAGCATTATCCTCTGTCGCACTTGTAATGATACCACGGCGCTGGTTAAGTGTACCGATAATATTGCCCTGATATTCCGATGGGGCTTCCACAGAAACGCGCATAATGGGCTCGAGGATGACCGGTTTACAGCGGGAATACCAGTGCCGGAAGGCGTTCCATGATGCCGTTTGAAAGGCCATATCGGATGAATCCACTGCATGATAATTGCCATCATTCAGGGTTACCCTGACACCGACGATTGGAAATCCTGTCAGCGGTCCTTTATGCAGGGCTGTTTCAAACCCTTTACGGCATGCCGGAATGTATTCCGATGGAATCACACCACCCTTTATTTCGTCGAAGAATTCAAAGTCTTCCTCCCCATCACGAAAGGGTTCGATAATACCGGCGACGCGTGCGTATTGACCTGCCCCACCGGTTTGTTTTTTATGCGTATAGTCGAACGTTGTTTTTTGAGAAATACTTTCGCGATAGGCGACCTGTGGTGGTCCCACGTCCAGGCTGACATTGTATTCACGGCGCATGCGTTCGAGATAGACATCCAGATGAAGCTCGCCCATGCCCTTGATAATGGTTTCGTGGGTTTCCGGATCGATACCGGATTGAAAAGTGGGATCTTCTTTATTAAAGCGATTTAAAGCCTTGGCCATATTTTCAGCCGATTTGTTATCTGTTGCATTCACCGACAGTGAGATAACCGGATCGGG
Organism: uncultured Cytophagia bacterium; assembly: GCA_964608385.1. Lineage (GTDB taxonomy): Bacteria > Zhuqueibacterota > Zhuqueibacteria > Residuimicrobiales > Oceaniaggregativiventaceae > Oceaniaggregativivens_A. Next base: position 5,369 of record CAZSOP010000074.1, on the reverse strand, counting down.
TACATACATAGAGGTCATGGTGATATTCACACTGCCATCTGTGAAGGTGTCCCCGGATGCACAATCGACGCCAAACATCGCCACAATTTCTCCGGCTTGGGCTTTTTCTATATCCTGCATTTTGTCTGCATGCATACGGATCAGACGTCCCACCCGGACTTTTTTGCCGGTTCGCATATTGATGATATCATCGCCTTTTTGAATTGAGCCCTGATAGAGGCGTATATATGTGAGCTGGCCAAAACGGGTGTCATCCAGCTTGAAGGCCAGCAATACGGCGGGCTTTTCCGGATTCGATTCCAGAGAGACCTGCATCTCGTCATGGTCCAAATCCAGCCCGGTGTTTTCGATATCATAAGGAGAAGGAAGATATTTGTTGACCGCCTCGAGAAGAGGTTGCACGCCTTTGTTTTTAAACGCACTTCCGAGAAAGACCGGTGTCATCTCCAGCGACAGCGTTCCGGCCCTTACCGCTTCATAGACCAAATCTTCGCTGACACGGTCTTCGAGATAAGCCTCGGCCAGCTCGTCGGAATACATTGAGGCCGTATCGAGAAGAATGTCTCGTTTTTCCAGCGCATCACTCATATCGTCGGCAGGAATTTCTTTTTCCAGCACTTTTTCACCAAACTCACCTTGGAAATAAAACGCTTTCATTTTCACCAGATCGATGATGCCCTCAAAATCCGCTTCTTTTCCGATCGGCAACTGCATTAAAATGGCGTTGTGGTTGAGTTTATCCTCGAGTTGTTGAACGACTTTGAACGGATTGGCTCCCATTCGATCCATTTTGTTGATAAAGGCGAGGCGAGGCACTTTATATCGACTCATCTGTCTGTCGACTGTCAGTGATTGAGATTGTACGCCTCCAACCGCACATAATACCAGAATGGCGCCATCAAGAACGCGCAGCGACCGTTCGACTTCAATAGTAAAGTCAACGTGTCCAGGCGTATCGATAATATTGATTTTATGATTTTTCCATTCAACATGCGTTGAGGCGGATTGTATGGTAATTCCGCGTTCTCGTTCCAGCTCCATCGAATCCATGGTGGCACCAATACCATCCCGTCCTCTGACTTCGTGTATACGATTGATTCGATTGGTATAAAAGAGAATCCGTTCCGTTAAGGTGGTTTTTCCGGAATCAATATGGGCGCTGATTCCGATATTTCGCATGGTTTCCAAATATTTACTCATATTTTTCTCAAAGGTGTTTATTGATACAGGGATTATATGATTTATTGAATATGCAAAAAGTGTAAATATATAATTTACAAAAATTATTATAAAAAAACAAATGAATTATTTTCAACTTTTATATATAAATTTCTACTTTCACACATTCTTTACTTGATGGTTCTGCTTTTTTTTGTTATTTTCTTTAGAGTGTAATCTGTTAGTTGGATAGAGATATGAAAATGGCCAATTTATTAACCTTGTCGCGCATTTTTTTTGCACCTCTTTTTATTCTTTTTTTCCTCATCAACACCACATGGTCTCTAGCCATTTGTATTTTAATCGTGTTTCTGATTGAGCTGACCGACTTTTTCGATGGACGGGTTGCCCGCAAACGCGAAGAGATCACTGATTTCGGCAAATTAATGGATCCATTTGCGGACAGTGTTGCGCGGTTTTCCATTTTTTTGTGTTTTCTCGATTATGGGCTGGCCCCGGTCTGGATTATAGTTATTTTTTTCTACCGCGATGTTCTGGTTTCGATTATTCGATTGTTTTCGATTAAATTCGGGGTCGTGGTTTCAGCGAGAAGGAGCGGAAAAATCAAAGCCTGGGCACAGGGATTGGCCATTTTTGCAGTACTGGGACTTTTGTTATTTGATAAACTCGATTTTATGTCCTGGCCTGTCCCTGTCTTTGCCAGATGCTTAATCATCGCCGCTGCCGTTGTAACGCTGTGGTCCGGTATCGATTACTGGAACGCGAATAAGCACATGTTCCATCGCGCTCGTAAAACTGAAAGTTGAGAATATTCTGTAATCAGCATCAGCGAGATGTAAAGCGCAAACAGGAGGAGAAAGATTACAGGTAGGGGATGAGCTCTTTTACATTATCAACCACTATATCCGGTTGATCCTTGGAAACAGCCAGCATCTCTTTTGTCGTCTCTCCGCTTAATACCAGAACAGCCAGCATGTTTGATTGTTCGGCCATCCTGATGTCCGTATATAAACGATCACCGACAAAGGCAACTTCTTCCGGCTTTGCCTTGGCCCGTTCGCAGATGGCGTTTACAGCTTCAGCGGTCGGTTTTCCCACCACTACCGGGGTTTTACCTCCGGTTGCGGTCTGAAAGAGCGAGATAAATGAACCGACGTCCGGTTTGAAGATGTTTTTGCTAACCGGGCAGAGAAGGTCGGCATGCGTGGCGATATATGGCAAATCGTTTAGGATCAGATCATAACAGGTATGAATTTTTTCATAAGTTAATTCCGTATCAAAGGTCAGGACAACGGCTTTGGGCAAGGGGGCTGTTGTCACCTCTTGATTCGACAAAAGGCGAAAGCCGTGGGCGGTAAAATCATTTTGCAGATCGCGGGTAGAAACCAGATAGATTTCCGGAAAAAGACGGTGCTGTTTTAAATAGGATATGGCACAATCTGCAGATGTGATCAGATAGCCATCATGAGCCGGAAACCCGATTTCCTTGAGTTTGTTCAGATAGCTCTGCCGCGATTTGGAAGAGTTGTTGGTAAAATAAAAAAGGGTCTTGTTGGATTCGAGTACGCTTTGTAAGAATTCGAAAGAAAATTCAAATGGTTTCTGATCCAGATAAAGCGTACCGTCAAGGTCACAGACAATCGCTTTGCAGGTTTTTAGTCTCTCGTATGCTTTCATATTTCTCCCAACATTTTACGCTTTTCAATTAATCAAAATATAGTGAAAAAAGCAAGAAATTAAATAACTTGCATAAAAGCAATAAATTTGCTAATTTAATTTTCTTATATTCCCCGTTTTTAGCGGTATATCCCGGCGCGATAATCAATTCATTATGTTAAAATTACTATTTGATATATTCATATACTTTTTTTGGAGGTTATCGAATGACACGAAAAATGGTCACATTAGACGGAAATGAAGCTGCTGCTTATGTTGCTCACAAGATCAATGAGGTCATCGCTATTTATCCCATTACCCCCTCTTCACCCATGGGAGAATGGTCAGATGCCTTTTCCGCAGCAGGCCAAAAGAATATCTGGGGTACCATACCCCAGGTTACGGAAATGCAAAGTGAGGGTGGAGCTGCCGGTGCGGTTCACGGCGCTTTGCAGACCGGCGCGCTGACCACAACCTTTACCGCTTCACAAGGGTTATTGTTAATGATTCCGAATATGTACAAAATCGCCGGCGAATTAACGCCGACGGTATTTCATGTATCCGCAAGAACGGTAGCGACACACGCGCTTTCCATTTTTGGTGATCATAGCGATGTTATGGCCACGCGACAAACCGGATTTGCTCTTTTGGCTTCCGCTTCCATTCAGGAGATCATGGATTTTGCCGTGATCGCACAGGCAGCTTCATTAAAAAGCCGTATACCTTTTGTACATTTTTTTGATGGGTTCCGCTCTTCTCATGAGGTTCAAAAAGTTGAGCAACTTGAAATGGATGATTTACGCGCCATGATAGAGGATGATGATGTTTTTGCTCATCGCATGCGCGGATTGTCCCCTGATCATCCGGTTCTTCGCGGAACGGCCCAAAACCCGGATGTTTTTTTCCAGGCCAGAGAAACCGTTAATCCTTATTATGACAAGGCCCCCGGGATTGTTCAGGAGATGATGAACCGATTCGCCAAAACCGTCGGCCGGCAGTATAATCTTTTTGATTATGTCGGCGCCGATGATGCCGACCGTGTTATCGTTTTGATGGGCTCTGGTGCGGAAGCCGCTCATGAGGCTGCTGAGTATTTGGATGACAAGGGAGAATCTGTTGGTGTGGTTAAAGCGCGGCTCTATCGCCCATTCTCTATCGACGCCCTGATGGAGACGTTGCCAAAATCGGTAAAATCTATTGCTGTGCTGGACAGAACGAAAGAGCCCGGCGGTGTTGGTGAGCCTCTTTATCTGGATGTTGTAAATGCTTTGCATGAAACCCGTGCTGCCGGGAATCTACCCTTTAAGGAAATGCCCGCTGTTGTTGGTGGCCGCTACGGTCTCTCCTCCAAGGAGTTTACGCCGGCAATGATCAAGGGTGTTTTTGACGAGCTGAAAAACAAGAACCCCAAGAATCATTTTACAGTGGGAATCGAGGATGATAAGACTCAAACCCATATTGACCATAATCCTGATTTTACCACCGAGAGCGATGATGTGGTTCGCGGCTTGTTTTACGGACTTGGGGCTGATGGTACCGTTGGCGCCAATAAAAATTCAATCAAGATAATCGGTGAGGAAACCGACAATTATGCCCAGGGATACTTTGTTTACGATTCGAAAAAAGCCGGCTCGGTGACGGTTTCACACCTTCGCTTTGGCCCGCGGCCGATTCACTCAACCTATCTCATCAACAAAGCCAATTTTATCGCCTGTCATCAGCAGATATTTTTGGAACGCTTTAATATGCTCGAAAATGCAGTAGAAGGAGCGACCTTTTTGCTCAATACTCAGGCAAAGCAGGACCAGGCCTGGGATTCTCTGCCAAAAGAGTTCCAAAAAGAGTTGATCGATAAGAAGATGAAGTTTTATGTTATCGATGCCTATGATGTGGCTAAAAAGACCGGAATGGGGGTAAGAATTAATACCATCATGCAGACCTGCTTTTTTGCTATTTCCGGTGTTCTGCCGCGCGATGAAGCGATTCGCTATATTAAAGATGCGATTCAGAAAACCTATGGCAAAAAGGGCGAGCAGATTGTTCAAAAGAATTATAAAGCCGTTGATCAGGCGCTAGCCAATTTGCATGAAATCGAGGTTCCGGATAAAGTCACCAGCGACCAATCAATGCCTGCCATTATTTCCAAGGAAGCGCCGGATTATGTGCAGACAGTGGTTGCCAAAATCATGAAAAACAAAGGAGATGATTTACCGGTCAGTGCATTCAGTGAAGACGGCACCTTTCCAACCGCCACGACCCAATGGGAAAAGAGAAATGTGGGTTTGGAAATTCCGGTGTGGAATCCCGAGGTCTGTATTCAATGCGGTAAATGTTCCATGGTTTGTCCACATGCAACCATTCGTCAAAAAGTGTATGATCCCAAGTTTCTTAAAGAGGCGCCGGAAACTTTTAAATCGGCGGATGCCCGGGGCAAAGATTTCCCCGAGGGGTACAAGTTTACTCTGCAGGTTGCTGCTGAGGATTGTACCGGCTGTGGATTATGTATAGAGGCTTGTTCAGCAAAAAAAAAAGAA
>CAZSOP010000073.1:0-12222 GCA_964608385.1 uncultured Cytophagia bacterium | reverse complement strand
ACATCTGATCAATATCACCCGTTTTATCAGGGAAAATCGGGTGAGCCGGGCTTTTGCCTTTCAAATCGGTGAATTTATTCGGGCCTGCCATTTGGAAAAATGGCAAAACTTTATGAGCGATCTGAGCAACCGCTATTCCTACAAGCTGTGCATAGACCCGGAAATTCAGCAACGATGTAAAATGTATAAAAAGTTATCCTACGATCTCGTTTTTACCTCGCCGCAAATTTATCAGCTCGAACATAAAGAAGACCGTATACTGCGGGAGCTGTTTAATATCTATTTCGATAATTATTGCAATAAAACGTCCACAAGGCGCGTTTTGTTACCCTCTGTTTACGAAAAGATCCTTTCCGAACTATCAGATAAAGGTCAGATTGCAAGAACCATATGCGATTATATATCGGCAATGAGTGATGGTTTTGCCATTCGCACCTACAAGCGCCTGATGGACCCCGATTATGGCTCCATTATTGATTTCGTTTAGAATAATCCCTTGATCTCACCGCTCTCCGTATCAATATCGACATCCATAAACGCCGGACGGCTCGGAAGAGCGGGCATGGTTTGCATATCGCCGAAAATCGGCGTTAAACCCGAGGCCCGGTACTTGATATTCATGAATTTTTACAAACCACAATTCGCCCCGAAACCGGCTTCGGTGACGACGATATAATTACCATTACCATTTTTTTCAAATCATCCCGAACGTCCAATCAGACCTTCGCAACATATGTTCCGTAGAGATACAGATAGCGTTCGTCCAGACATATTTTGTCTGCGAGATTTCGATGGTATACAGGCTGGCTCGCTGGGCAATATCCAGATGACTCGGCGTCTTATTCATCATAACCACCTGCTCGAAATAAGTTATTTTGATTTCCCCCCACGGAAAAATGGCTGATTGAAAAAAACGTTAAATATTTGTGAACCAGTTGAAAAGAAAATCTTCCAACTGATTAAATGTCGAGTCAACTTTTGATTGTTGTCGACCGCGGTAAGGTTCGTTGGGTTCAATAGGTGGTCTGGTATCGCGGTGAGTTGAGATGGTAACCGTTGGTTGCGTTTTGGCTTTATCGAGCTGGTGGTCATGCGCCTTGCGTTTTTCCGGACATCTCAGCGTCTGATATGCTTCCTGAACCTCCAGAAAGGGATTGCGATCCTCGCCATAGTGATCGGGGTGTAAAATCTTTGCGCGATGACGATATGCAGCCTTTATTTGCTCCTGGGTTGCATTTTTCGGGATCCCGAGTATAACATAATAATTTTTGGGCATCACAACTCCGTTGGATCATTTACTGATTATTAAAATACCAAGCATTTCTTTTTTTGTCAAGGTTATTTTTTGTTGCTTTATACCGATTGGGTTAATTGCTGGTATAAATATTGCATTTTTGCTCAGGTAATTTGTAAAGTTGTTAACACATTAAAAAACAACAAGGTTTTATGATGAAATCACCAAATTGTCCGTTATATGCCATAATTTAATCAGTAATGTAAACAGAGGAGATAAAATTCATGAGAAAGAGAGCAACTCTTTTGGTCATTTGTCTTGTGTGGGCAGGGACGGGATCAGCACAAATGATTGTGCGAAATGGCGAAGATCCCTCAAAAGAATACATGCGCGTAACCAAAGCGGGTAATGTGGGCATTGGCGTAACAGAACCCGGTGCAACCTTACAAATAAATGGAACAAATGATTCTCTGCATGTGGGCGGATTTTATGGTAGCAGTGAGAGCGAAATCATCACCAGAGCCGGTATTGCCGTCAAGGTACCGACCATCACCATGAGCCAAAATATCGGTTACTTTATCGATATGCACACAGGGGTCTATGCCACTGTTGAAGCTCCGGATGTGAATGATCTCTACATGAACAATGCTGCAATGACTGCGCACATTTATAGAATCGGTTCAGATAATCTGGCGATGCAGTCTCAACTCGGCGTCTACAATTGGGAACCCAATGATGAAAATCCGATGCTGTTGCAAAAAAATCTTTACGGAGCCAAAGCAGTGTTGGATGCTGATGAAATACAAATCGATATTGGCTCATTATCCGATGGCAAGGCTGTTGCTATGATGGCAACCGTTAACGATAACGAGGAACCCTATGGTCCATTCGAGAACGTATTTGCTTTTGCGGCCCTGGGAGCAAAATCTCTTTTTATGGATAAAGTCGGAATTGGTAACAGTTGGAGCTGGTCTCCGCAATTTGAACTCGATGTCGATGGTGATATTCGTGCCACCGGTAGCGTTTACTATGGCGCGGGTGCCGGGACGCCGTATACCAAACCTGATTATGTTTTTTCCGATCGTTATGATAAACTCGAGCTTGATGAAATTGAGAAATTCATCGAAAAGAACCATCATCTGCCCTGGGCAACGCCCGCAGCCGAGGAAGATAAGAATCTTATCGATATGACCAGAATGGCATTCGAGACCCTCGAAACCGTAGAAAATCTCCAATTGCAAATTCTTGGTCTCAATAAGCGCATTAAAGAGCTCGAGCGTCAGAACGAACGTTTACTGGAAAAAGAAAAATAAACAAAAATCCCCGTACACTGTCTCTGTATCTAACCTGTCAACCGCAGATTTTGAACCTGAATTGTCATTAGCGAAATCTGTGGTTGATATTTCCTTTATTTTTCCTTCCGGCTTTTTCACACTCAACTCCTGTACCTTGTGCGTTATATCCGTATCCCACCGATCCGGGTTTAATTTCGTTTTGATACAACATGTTAAATATTGGAACAGTTGTAAAGCGGCTATCGGGATTCGATCGAAAATCTAAAAACAGGCCATAAAAGACTATACTGTTTTTATTGTATTTATTGTTCGCATTTAAGCAGAATTTTACTGCTTTTTTCTCTCCTGCTTTTTCTGCTCCCGGCCTGGTTCTTGCAACATAGACGTCGGAAAATTCTATCAATGGGTGTGCCCAATAAAAGTGATTAATCTGAACGAATGGAGTCCTAGGAGTGTCTATAAAAGAATATCTAATAGTTGCCATTACTATTTTACTATTTTGTATACAGGGATTTGCCGCTGACTATCCTGTCCATCAGAAATTGATTTTTTAGCACAAACTGGATGGTGAAATCGATACGGATATGGTCAAAATAGAAAATTTGAATGGTGATTTTATCTCAGGTCAGGGCTGGCAGTCCAGGGCCATTGATAGTCGCTTGCTTGTGGAAATGAAGGATTATCTTCCCTTTGAAGGCACGCTTGAAGTTAAAGTGACCAATTTTCGTATGTCCAATCTGGATAATGACTGGGTTCCGGTTTCGATTTGGTCTGATTCGGGAGGATTTTACTACAATGTAGATGGCACCTCTTCAGCTTATGCCACCTTTAAAACAGAACCGAAATATATCGAAAACGGCCGGCTCTTCTGGAAAATTGTATCCACACCGTTTGCCTTTGAACCGGCCGGTGGATTGGGATACATGCGTACTGAATCCGGTTTTGCCGAACAGGCTTATGATCCGCAACAAACCTACACCTTAAAAATCGTCTGGACGCAGGGTAAAATTTACATGGTTCTGGATGATTATGTGGATGAGTTGAGCAACAAGGGCAATCCCAGCTGGGTAGAGCCATATTATTACATATTGATCGGAGATGATCATACCAATGCATATAAATCCCTGTATGGGGCAAAATTTTCGGATTTAAAGCTTTATATTCCGAATGCGCAGGTCTCGTTCCAGAGCCGGTCGCGTTCTTTATATTTTGATGTCGATACCCTGGCGGGTGCACAATCGGTTTCTATCGCCGATGTCAACGCCGATGGATGGGATGATATTTATGTTTCCTATTGTAACTCTATCCGGAACCACTCCGACCTTCTCTTTGTACAGAACGGTGAAGGAACCTTTACGGAACAATCACAGGCGCTGAATTTGCAAAATTCCGATTGTTCCAGTGCGGCTGTTTTTGCCGATTTCAATCAGGATGGCCGTCTTGACATTTTTAGAATTCGCAAAGACGCCCCAAATCAACTGATGATACAACAGGGCGATAATCGCTTTATCGATGAATCGTCCCAGCGAGGTATTTCTCAACAGAACAATCTTAGCCAGGGTGTTGTGGCGTTTGATTCAGACCGTGACGGTGATACGGATATTTTTGTCTTAAATGCTGTCTACGCACCTGAATATTATGTCAACCAGGGAAACGGACAATTCGTACTTGAGGATCGGGGCACCAGCTCGATTCGCGCCAGCAGCAGTCAGTATTTTACTTCGGTTACAGATGTTGATGTCAATCAGGATGGTGCCACCGACCTCTTTTTGGCTCGACGCAATGCCCCCTGTGTTCTTTTTGTGAATAATGGGTTGGGTGAATTCACGGATCAGGCTGAAGCGTTTAATTTAGATATCACGGCCAAAGTGAACAGCCCCGTTTTTGCAGACTATGATAACGATGGCGACCTGGATCTCTTTTTACCACAAGCTTATGATGTTACCGAACCGGCGCCACACCTGCTTTGTTATGAAAATCAAAATAATCAAAATTTTGTCGATAAAAGTCAGGAAATCGGTATTGTCACCGATGCTTATGCCGTCTATCCGGGAGATTTTAATAATGATTCCTTTGTCGATATTTATATCTTAAAGAGCGATCAAAATTATAATAATAATTATTCGCAGATCTATTTGAACAATGGTGATGGTTCTTTTTCTGTCGAGCCAGGTACGGGCGCAGAAGTCATTTTCGCTGATGGTCGGGGAGGTGCGGCTACAGACCTGAACCGGGATGGGTGGATTGATTTGGTCGGCGTTGCCAATGGGGGATATTATGGTACCAACAGGCGCGAGTATGGCAGAAATCACCTCTTGGTCAATAATAGTCAAAACAACAACCATTATTTGCTGGTCGAAATTGTCGACGATCAGAATCGCCGAACCGGTTTGGGGAGCAAGATTTGGATTTACGAACCCGGTCATCTCAACAACAGCGATCATATTTTGGGATTCCGGTCTATTTCGGCGAGTCAGGGATATAATAGCCAGAGCTCTTGTTTGCAGCATTTTGGGTTGGGCGAGTTTACCCTTTGTGATATGAAGGTACAATTTGATAACGGGCTGATATCTCAATATACGGGGGTAGATGCGGATCAAATATTTTCGATTGTTGAAAAAAAATCCGAACCGGCACGGATAGTGCGTATTTCATCATCCAGTCAACAGGGTCAGGCCGGCCAGCCTCTTGATACACCTCTTCGGGTTCGTGTCTTTGATGACAAGGACAACCCGCTACCCGGTTTTTCCGTCAAATTTTCGATCGTCCAGGGAAATGGTTCTCTTGGTCCGGATAATTTATCTTTGGTGTATGTAGCCACAAATGAGGACGGATATGCTGAAATAGAATGGACGATGGGTACAATAGCGGCTAGAACAGAGTCGGCTAAAGCCGAGGCGTTTCATCTGCAAAATGAATTAAGTGGTTCACCGATTTTATTTTCGGCATTTGTTAATGTGGGTCCTGAAAAAGTAGTGGAGCGAAGATCGCCGGAAGATCAAACCGGTACTGGAAACCGTCCGCTCTCAGATTCAGTAAAGGTGTTTGTTCATGATGGATTTGGTAATCCGCATGAAAACCTTTCTGTTGTTTTCCAGGTGCTCAGTGGGGCAGGAGCTATTGACGGTGCTTCTCAAAAGACTGTCTTGACCAACTCGGCTGGTATTGCAGCGGTACAATGGACACTCGGTCCAAACAGTGGTGTTCGGGCCCATAGCCTGGAAGCGAGTGTGACCGATGCTGGCCCGGGGGTGATTTTTTATGCAACATCCACGTCCGGTCCGCCGGCTCAAATCATCAAAGTGAGCGGCGATGGTCAGAGCGGTACTGTGGGTTCTGACCTGGATGATCCTTTTGTTGTCCAACTTTTGGATGAAAGCGGTTTGCCCTGTTCCGGCTATCCAATACAATTTTCCGTTACCAGCGCTGAAGGATTGATATCAAATGCCAAACAAAAAAGTATCACCACCGATAGTGATGGCAAAGCCTCTGTCGTTTTAATGCTGGGAGAACGGGCCGGCGTTAACAATCACACCGTAAATGCATCGTTTTATGAGCTCAGTACGGAAATTGTCTTTACGGCTTCATCAGATGCCGATATTCCTTATCATTTATCCAAGGCCGGAGGGGATATGCAGGCGGCTCGTGCAGGAGCAACGCTACCCAATCCGGTTTCGGTTCAGGTAACAGACCAGTACGGCAATCCCGTACAGGGTCAGATTGTTGTCTTTAGTGGTATAGAGGATGTTCTGGTTGATAGTACCGGCAGCAGCGAGGGCATAACCGATAATTTTGGCATCGCCACCGTACAGGTAAAATTGGGAAATGAATTTGGAACTCAGTCGCTTCTGGCGGAATCCTGGTTTGGCGGATATGAACTCGAAGGTTCTCCCTTACAATTTTCTGCTATCGCCTCTTCGGTTCCCACTGCACTCCTCATCCTGTCGCCTGATAGCCTGATTGCACTGACATCACAACCGCTTTCAGAACCGGTTCGCGTTAAGGTTGTTGATAGTTTTGGCTATCCGGTTTCTTCCCATCCGGTTAAATTTCTGGTGAGACAGGGTTCGGCTTTATTGAGCGGAGATGTTGAAGAAATCTTGATGAGCGACCACGAAGGTGTTGCGTCGATCATACCGCAAGTGGGAAATGAAACCGGTCGTTGGAGTACGATTTTTGAAGCGCAATCATTTAATCATTTGGGAGCACCGCTGGCTAACTCGCCATTAAAATTTTATGTATCTGTAAAAAACAGCATGGCTCAGGCCATCTCCCTTGTCAGCGGCAGCGGTCAGATGCAACAGGCTGGCAATGTTTTGCCCCATCCTTTAAAAGTTAAGGTGGTCGATTCCCAAAACAAGCCAATTCCCGGTCATCCCGCAAGGTTCACGGTCATATCCGGCGGCGGTAAAATAGGTAATGAGAAAAAGAGCCAACTGGATGTATTTACGGACACTGAAGGCATTGCCTCTGTGGTCTATCAGCTTGGGCCTGTAATCGGAAATGATGTGCATGTTGTGCGCGTGACCGCTGATAACGGGCTTGATCCCCTGAGCGGTTCCGGCTTGAAATTTTACGCCAGTGCCCCTTACGGGCACGTGGATCTCTCGACCTCATCCATAACGTCGACGACACCTGTTCGTGCGGATGGGGTGGAACAATGCCGGATTGAAGTAACTCTGGTCGATTCTTTGGGAAATCCGGTGCCCAATAAGGAGATTTGGCTGCATATTAGTGGAGAAAACAATCTCCTGTCGGATCCGGTTGCCCCAACAGATATGAACGGCAAAACGACGGCAACGCTTCGCTCTACCCGTGTCGGTAAAAAGGTGATTCAGGTGAGTATCGGCGATAATAAATTTCTTGATCAAAAATGTACGGTCGATTTTTATGCGGGGCCTCCGAGTGAACTTTCTATCATAGCCGGCAACAATCAAAACGCTGCGATCAATAGCAGATTAGAGAATCCACTCGTTGTTCGCGTCGTCGATATCTTTGGAAATCCGATTTCAGATGTTCCAGTGTTTTTTGATCCTCTTCCGGCAGCGGGTTATATCCTGGAGGAGCAACCCGTCATCAGTGATTCGGCCGGCACGTGCCGCGTGTCCTGGGTACTCGGTTCCATTATCGGGGAGCAAAAGGCAGTTGTGCGGGTGGAAGGCTTGGCCCAGGTTCAAACATTCAACGCTTATGTCAAAACGCCGACCGAAAAAAACATAACCATCATCAAAGGGGATGAACAATTTTCAATACCCAATCAGCCCTTTGCCGATTCTTTAATCGTGCAGGTGCTGGCACAAGAGTCGGCACCTCTGGCAGGCGTAGCCGTTGACTTTATGGTGTTACAGGGCGATGTGTCCCTGGATGTTACAAAAGATACCACCGATATGCACGGATATGCACGGTCATTTTTGCGCGCCAGAGGTCAGATCGGCCCGGTTAAAGTACGGGCTTGGTTGGATACAGAACACCAGGTCGTCTTCAATTGTGCAATAGCGAATACCCAACCGGACAGCATGTTTCTGCTGTTTGGAGACAATCCGGCTGTACGTGTAAATGATACCGTTTCACCATTAGCTGTCAAAGTGGTTGATCGACTCGGTAGTCCGGTGCCCAATGTCCCGGTTACTTTTGTTAGTGAATCAGAAGATGGAGTCGTTATTCCTGAACAACCGGTTAAAACAAACAGTAATGGTCAGGCCTTTGTGAGCGTCAAGCTGGGGACCACAGCCAAAGTCTATCATTTTCGCGCTCAGAACACCTCTTTAAAGGGGTCTCCGGTTTTGTTTTCTATAGATGCCGGGCCTGACAACGTTTTTGAGATCGAGAAAATTGCCGGCGACAGACAAACCGCACGGGGAAAAGAAATTTTGAAAGATTCGCTAAAGGTCAAGGTAACCGACCGGTATGGAAACGGGGTGCCGGCGGTTCCGGTTCTCTTTAATCCCCGTTTTAATGCAGGTGAAATTTTGGGGGGAAACCTGGTCAATACCGATGCAGGTGGAATTGCCGCCTGCCGGTGGAGACTGGGTACCGATGGAACTCAAAGCGTGACGGTTACAACAGACTCGTTACCTGCCAAATCACTTCAGTTTACCGCCAATCTGCAATCCAATTCACCTCCGCAAATTTCTGCACTCTCTGATACTTTTGTAACAGTGGGTCAAACTCTGATGTTTCAGATACTGGCTACAGATCCTGAAGACCAGGCTATAACGTTGTCTGCCCGTAATTTACCGCAGCATGCTCATTTTGATTCGCTAAATCATTTTTACTTTGTCTGGAAGCCATCGATCGATCAACTGGGTATGCATACGGTTGATTTTACTGCAACGGATATCAATGGCGGTACCTCTACCCATCGTGTTCAAATCGATGTGATTGCTCAAAATCATTTCCCCATATTGAATGCCTGGTCACCTGAAGATATTTACTTGCGGGTTGGTTATTTTCAGGAACTAAAATTCGTTGTAAATGCCATTGATCCCGATAACGACACGCTCGAGCATACCTGGTTTCGCGATGATGTGCTTATTCAGAAAAATGGCAACCGGCTCGTCCTCTACACCAATACCAGCTACCCAGAGGAATTTTGCATTCATCTGAACATCAGCGACGGCAAAAACACCATCAATCATACCTGGCATGTGGTGCTGGACGAGACGATAACCGCGGTGGAGCTGGAATCCTTTAATGCCGGATTTGAGTATGGAACTGTGACCCTGAACTGGAAGACGGGCGATACCAGGGGATTGGTCGGTTTTAATATTTACACGAGTGAAAATGCTTCCACTGGCTTTAGAAAATTAAATTCCACTATTATCCCGGTCGGAGAGAGCAGTCATTTTAGGTACAGCACGGCTCTGGAATCCAGGCAAAATGATCTATACTATAAACTGGAAATGATCTACCACGATAATGTTGCTGTTTTTACGGATGCGATACAGCTTTGTTTTGAACAACCGCTCCAAAGCCGCTTGTTGACCAATTATCCCAATCCTTTTAATATGGAAACGACGATCTCCTTTGAACTGGCTAACCAAGAGCGTGTTTGTTTACAGATTTACAACATATCGGGTCAACTTGTCCGGACATTATTGAATGATTCACGAAAAAGCGGTTTTTACAAGATGGCCTGGGATGGAAAGAACGAAATCGGACAAATGGTCGGTAGCGGAGTATACTATTGCATCATTTCCGCAGATTCTTTTCGCGACCATATCAAACTGGTATTATTGAAATAAAAAGATAAACAGGTGGTATTATGATCAGGTATATACGTTATTTTATTATTGTTTTGATTCTGTTGGCCAGAGCGATTATGGCTCAGGATCCGCCGAACCATAGCAAAGTTTTTTTTAGCGATGCCCTGACGGCGGATGGCAGCAGGGGATTTGGTGATATCGTTGCGCCTAATGGCAGTTTTGCTCAGACCGGCTGGACGCCAACCGATGATTGTCCCCAGATGCGCATCGATCTTAAGAATCCGTTGCCGCCGGAGGGGACGCTCGAGGTCAAGGTTAGCGGTTATATGCCGGAAGTACTGGATGACTGGGTACCTCTCTCCCTGTGGTCGCGCCCGGAAGGAAATTTTCATCTGGTTGATCCGACGCCCGGCTCATATGCTTTTATTAAAACCGAAAGCGGTCAGTTGAAAGACGGTGAACAGTCTTTTCGTTTTTTTACCTGTCCGTTTTATGGCGGATATCCAGACGATTATCGACGTTCAACCAATATGCTGAATCCGCCCAATTGGGAACCGACAAAGGAATACACCTTTCAGATTGTTTGGGACCAGCAAACCATCTGGTTTCTTGTCGATGGTGAAATACAAAATGTACATCCCTTTCAGAACACAAAATATTCTATTCGACAAGTCGAGGGTTTTTTATATATCTTTTTTAACAAAGATAACAGATATGATTATATGCTCGGTCCGACCTATCGGGACCTCACCGTCTATGTACCTGATTCTGATATTATGTTTAAAAATGTCAGCAAATCCAGCAATGCCTGGATTCCATACCTATATGGCGGACAGACGGTCTCCTTTACCGATGTCAATGCCGATGGCCTTGAAGATATTTATATATCAATTTGCGGCAGCGAGAACAAACTCTTCGTTCAGCAGCAGAACGGAACCTTTGCAGAAGAAGGCATGCTCTGGAGTGTTGCTGATGGAGGGTGTACGTTTAGCGGTACATTTGCCGACTATGATCTGGATGGTGACAATGATTTGTTTGTCGGAAATCTTTATGAGCCGAATCGGCTCTATATCAATAACGGTTCCGGCTTTGTTGAAGAATCATTCAAGCGAGGGCTGCCGAACGTTCCCAGCAGCACGGCTGCATCACTGGCTATCGATATCGAAAATGATGGCGATCTTGATATCTATGTCTGCAACTCTTCTGAAAAACACCAACTATTGATCAATGACGGCAGCGGCAATTTTAGTGTTCGGGAATTGACGGAGGCTGTTGAAGGGGATGTGGCCAGAGTGGTTGCCGGAGACCTTAATCTGGACGGATATGTGGATATTGTCTACACCAGACGGGATTTACCGGTCATGCTATTAATCAATGACGGAAACGGTAATTTTACCGATCAGGCTGCCAGCTGGGACCTACAGGTGACAGCACGAACAAACAGTCCAACCCTGTTCGATTACGACAATGACGGCGACATGGATCTGCTTATTACAATCGCCAGCAGACAGGGAGATGTCGATCCGCAGATATTGTTTTTTGAGAATGATGAGGGCAACCGTTTTATCGATAAAACCGATGTTATCGATATCCACAATGAAGCATTTGGTGTTTTGGCTGCGGATTTTAATAATGACGGATATATCGATCTTTTTTTCCCCAGGCGAGGAACCCGGGCCAATGTTTTACCCGATGTTTCATGCAAGTTATATCTGAATAACGGCGATGGCACATTTAGTAAAATGGCCGGTACCGGAGTGGAAGTCAGTCTCATAGATGGGCGGGGAGCATCATTTGCGGATTATAATAACGATGGTCTTCTCGATATCTATATAGTGCCAAAGGGAGGCGAGATTGCCGAGCAAGAGTATGGAGCTCATTATTTGTTTGAAAATGCCACCCTGACGTCCAATCAATATCTCAAGGTCTCCATTCGCGATACCACAGGACAGATTATGCCTATCGGATCTAAACTCTATGTCTATCAGGCAGGCTATTTGGGTCAGGGAACTCAGTATTTACTCGGTTATCGTGAATTCTATCCCTGGCAGGGATATCAGGCTCAAATTTCCAGCGCTCTCCACTTTGGCGTCGGTCCGCATTCCATCGTCGACCTCAAAGTCGTTCTTCCGGACGGCAAAGAATTGGTTTATCCCAATCTGGAAACCGATCAGCATTTTGTTGTGCGTCCGTATCAAAGTGAACCTTATCGTATAGAAATTATATCCGGTGAAGCGCAAAGCGGTAAAGTCGATGACGTTTTGAGCGATTCCGTTGTGGTGAGGGTTTTAAGCGTAGAAGATAAACCGGTGATCTCTTATCCGGTGCACTTTGAAATTATTGCAGGGGGTGGAGGAATAAATGCTTATGACAGCACAGAGATTCAATTGCTTACCAATCAGTATGGTCTTGCCAGAATTGACTGGAAGTTGGGAACGATCAGATCGGAAGAGCACACGTCTGAACTCCAGTCACGTGAAACGATCTC
>CAZSOP010000072.1:9096-12227 GCA_964608385.1 uncultured Cytophagia bacterium | reverse complement strand
GCAAAAAAATACGCTCATTTGTTTCTGTTTTGTGATCCAGGTCGTTCGAAAATTGAAATTTTTTATCTATTTTATCAACAAAAACAGACGAGATTATTATGTATCGCATTATTTTGTTTTTTTTAATGGTGGCAGCGGTTGCCGGGGCAGCGGTTTATAATGTCGGCCCCGCACAGCCCTATAGCGACATTGGTAATGTGCCTCTGGAATCCTTAAACGCCGGCGATTCGGTGCGCATCCATTACCGCACCACCCCTTACCGGGAAAAATGGGTGATCGGCGCTAAGGGAACATCCAGCAATCCTGTGGTCTTTATCGGTGTCCCGAATGGTAGCGGCAATCTGCCGATCATTGACGGCAACAACGCCGTTACCCGTACGGCTCTGAATTACTGGAATGAGGATCGTGGAGTTATTAAAATAGGTGGCGCCAGCACGCCGTCGACAGCACCGGCACATATTATTGTCGAAAAACTGGATATTCGCTGCGGTCGGCCGCCTTATACGTTTAGCGATGACGGCGGTTCGAGCCAAACCTACCGCGACAATGCCGCCTCCATACACGTCGAAGCGGGCGAGAACATCACCATCCGCAATTGCCGCATTCACGATTCCGGCAACGGTATTTTTGTCACTTGGCTGGCATGCGAGGTGCTGATCGAAGGGTGTTATATCTATGACAACGGCATTGAATACAGCATCTATCAGCATAACACCTATACCGAAGCCGCCGGTATTACCTACCAATATAACCGCTTTGGTCCCTTGCGGGCCAACTGCGGCGGCAACAATCTCAAGGACCGTTCTGCCGGCACGGTAATTCGCTATAACTGGATCGAGGGCGGCAACCGGCAACTCGATCTGGTGGACAGCGACCACACTGACCTCTACAACCGCAGTGATTACGACGAGACTTTTGTCTACGGCAATATTCTTTACGAAGCGGATGATGACGGCAATTCCCAAATCATCCATTTCGGCGGTGACAGCGGCGACCAGAACCGCTACCGCGGTACGTTGTATTTTTATCACAATACCGTGGTCTCCGGCCGTTCCGGCAACACCACGCTTTTTCGCCTTTCAAGCAATGCCCAGTCCTGCGACTGCCGCAACAACATTCTTCATGTTGAACAGGAGGGAACTCGCCTGGCCATGAGCAATGCAGCGGGACAACTCGATCTGTGGACAAACGCGGTCAAGCCGGGCTGGGTAGAGAGCCACAGCGGCCTCGATCCGGGAGCAAGCGTGACCGTGTCAGAGGCCAACATTGAGACGGAAAACCCCGGATTTACCGATATCGGCAATGATGATTTTTATCTGCTGTCGTCATCCGCCTGTATTGGTGAAGCGACCATTGATGCAGCCCCGGCACAATCATACACAGCTGTACGGGAATATCTCGAGCATCAAAGCAGCCGGGAGCGCATCGATCGCAGCGATATCGGCGCCTTTGATTATGTGCCGGATGCTGCATTTTTACAATTGACTTTCTGTTTGCAGGGCGCTTATGATGCGGAGGCGTTCATGCATAACGGCGCCCCGGCATCGCTGCCCCTCGACTCTCCCTATGCATCCGCCGCCAAACGGATTGATCCCTTGCCCGATGATGTGGTGGACTGGATTTTGGTAGAATTGCGTACCGCGCCGGCGGCGGCTCCGGCGTATCAATATTCTTTTTTACTGGCAACCGATGGCAGCGTGTTCGATATAATGAATGGAAACCGCGTCGAGCCGGTGCGGCTGGAGGATATTATTGCGGATGATTACCATGTTGCGGTAAAACATCGCAATCACAAGACCGCGGTTAGCGCCCACCCGTTCAGCTTTTCCCGGAATGAAATCACCTCGATTTCCTTTTCCGAATCATTGCAAATGTATCATGATCCCGAATCCGCTGTTTCCACCCTCACAGGCGTGTGGTGTCTCTGCGGCGGTGATCTGAATCAGGATGGCCGCATTACCAGCGCCGATTATACGCGCTGGTATAATGCCCTTAACAGCAGTGACAATGGTTATGAAAGCGGCGGTGATATGAATTTCGACGGCCAGGTGGATGCTCGCGATTATCTTTTTTGGCACGAGAACGCCGTAAAGGGATATCAATGACATTCAGGGCGGCACCACGCCGGAGGGTTTTCATCTCGGAGCCATGGCCGGCACCGTGGATCTTATTCTCAGGTGTTATTCAGGCATCGAAAACCGCAGGGATATCCTCAGATTCAATCCCCGCTTGCCTTCAGAGCTCAAATCCCTCAAATTCAACATCAAGTACCGCTGGAGCTCGATCGATGTGGAGATTACCGCGAATGACATAACGCTCTATAACCGTAACCGAAAAAAATCCACAAGTCGGTCTCAAGGATGAGATTGTTTCCCTGCAGGCCGGTGAGCGGAAAAAGCTGTAAATTTAAGCGCTGCAGAGTAATTTGGTGCAACAAAAGGAATTTTGACAAAACGACCGAACCATTCGACACAAAAAAAGTGATTTTTCCCCGAAAAGACAAACCACAGCGCTAGAACGGTATCTGGTCGCAGAATGTTGGCACAAACATATGTCGCACTGAGCCACAAAGCACGAAGGAAAAAAAATAGTGCAAAGACCTCTCTCACTATATCATTGTCTTTTTCCCATCTTTCTTAAATTCAACCCGAGTCATTTATGTTTGGAAATTGTCAAGATTATACATGATATCACCTGCAGGTCAGAACCACATGCGACGAATGCCTTTGTGGCTTGGCGCCTGCGTGCGGAATTTTAATTTTCTTGCCATTCAGCAAAAAATTCATTATTATTCCAATTCCAATTCCAATTCCAATTCCAATTCCAATGACGATTTCATTTAAAGGCTTTTGCCATTCTCCAGGCACAGATAAAAACAGTCGGGTAACACCATGTGGTTCTCAAAATCCATACAACAAACGCTCAAAGAGCTCGAGGTCGACCCGCAATCCGGACTTTCGCAGGCGGAAGCTCAATCCAGACTGAAAAAATACGGTCCCAACAAACTCGAAGAGAAGAAAAAGAAATCCGTTTTTCAGCTCTTTCTCGCCCAGCTCGACGATACCCTTATCTATGTCCTCTTCGGCGCCGTCCTGATTACGCTGTTTATGGGCGAATATATCGATTCGATC
>CAZSOP010000072.1:7564-8996 GCA_964608385.1 uncultured Cytophagia bacterium | reverse complement strand
GGCAAAGCGGGCCGGCGTCACCACCATCATGATTACCGGCGATCATAAAAACACCGCCTTTGCCATCGCCAAACAGCTCGATATCGCCGAACAACCGGATCAGGCGATTACCGGCAAGGAAATAGAGGCGTTTGCTGATAAAGAGCTTGAAAAAAACATCGATGCCTGGCGCATATTTGCCCGCGTGTCGCCGCAGCACAAGGTTAAGATCGTGCGGGCGCTGAAATCGCGCGGCAATATCGTTTCGATGACGGGTGATGGTGTTAATGATGCGCCCTCGCTGACCACGGCCGATATCGGCGTCGCCATGGGCATCACCGGTACCGATGTGGCAAAAGACGCTTCCGACATGATTCTAACGGATGATAATTTTGCCACCATTATTTCCGCCATCGAGCAGGGCAGGAACATCTACAACAACATCAAGAAATCGGTGCTGTTTCTGCTCACCTGCAATCTGGGTGAGGTGGTTGCCATGTGCCTCCCGATTTTCGCCGTCCTGCCAGCACCCTTGATTGCCTCGCAGCTGTTGTGGATCAATCTCCTCACCGACTCGCTGCCCGCCATTGCTCTGGGGATGGACCCGGGTGACCCGGATGTGATGAAGGACAAGCCGCGGCCACCCAAAGAGAGTTTTTTCGCCCACGGCGCCGGTCTGCGCGCTATTTTCGGCGGCGTATTGATCGGACTGCTCACCGTTTTTGCCTTTTGGTATGGATTTTACGAACACGGATACAATCCGTTCGACCATTCGGTTCCGGAACATATTTTAAGATATGCACGCACCATGGCCTTTATGACCATCGTATCCTGCCAGTTGTTCTATTCCCTGGCTTTTAGAAATCATATAAAATCCGTTTTCAAAATCGGCATCTTTACCAATAAATATCTCATCGCTACCATCGTGCTCGGGTTTTTGCTGCAGCTTATCGTCATCTGCATTCCCGTCATGCAGGATGCGTTTAAATTGCAGATGCTCGGGTACCGGGACTGGATTCAGGTTATTGCCCTCGGATTTGTCGTCCTGCCGGTAAGCGAACTCTTCAAAATGTATCTCCGCAGGACAAAGTAGGATAGGCCTGCGGCCCCTCTTTTTTTCTGTAGTACACCACCTCCCCGGGTGTCCGGAGGAGCCCGGGTGTGGTGCGGATCGCAAGTTGGCCGTAGCGGACTCGTAGTACCAGGCTCGTAGTACCGCCTTTAGGCGGAATCTCCCCCTAAGGATATCCCTTTAAAAAAAACCACTTTTCTAACCTAAAAAATACTTTACGGTATATAAAGCATCTTTTTATTAAAATGCCGTTGTCCGATGGTCGCCCTGATAAAATAAATGCCGGCAGCGCAAAGAGTACCGTTGCTGTCTCTGCCGTCCCAAACTGCGATGTGGTGGCCGGAGTTCTGCAGGACATCGACCAGTGTTTTGATCTTTTGT
>CAZSOP010000072.1:5440-7464 GCA_964608385.1 uncultured Cytophagia bacterium | reverse complement strand
TTTTGTTGCAGAACACGCGTACTGTGGTGAGGTAAAACCAGAGTTTTGATTTTTTGCGGTTCGTTTTGCGCAGAATCCGGGTCCAGCGCATAGAGATCGACCAGCGCGGATGTATAGTCGTAAACAAGCCGGTCTGTTTGGATTTGTGGCACCAGTATATAGAATACCCGATCATCTCCGATGACACTGATGCCTTGGTTAAACCTGTGGCTTGCAACGGGTTGGAGAGCAGCGAGGGGATTGAATTTTTGAATCTCCAGGTTATATGATTCTGCGTTTTCCATTTTCCGTCCAAAGACGAGCCACGGCCAGGCCACCAGGGGATAGGAGTCAATCGCAATTTCCAGAGCAATTGTGGATAGATGTTGAGGTTGTACAGGCTCTTGTATATCAAAGATACTCATCGGCATGGAACTGATTGATCATGGCGTGAATTGAATCATCAATCACTGCGGCGAGGATCAATCCCGATGAAAAGGCCAGTTGCCGGTAACCGGATTTGGTATCGTTTACCAAAAACCCGGAATAGATATTACCCTGCTCATCGACCTGCCGGGCAAACAGACCGTTGTTGCCCACGAACAGTTTTAAATTATTGGCGTCAAACGCCTTGTAATCGATGGTCTCATTATGGGGTGCACTATGAGTTTTGCTCTCTTCTGCGAAGGCAAAACCCACCACCAGAAACAGCACGGCCTGTACAAAGATCATTCTCTTCATGATCGTTTTCCTATACAGCAAAATAATTGTTCGGTTTTATACCCTATTTTACTATAATATATGCCACCAAAGGGAACAAGTCAAATAATATGTTTTTATTAATATCTACTCGAGACTTGACCGGCGGGGAATAATTGGCTATATTTGGAATAACTCAAGTCCGTCTACGGACTCTGCTGTACCAACGGTGATCCTTCACCTTAAAAAGCACATAAAACTATCTAATTAATTGCGAGCGTTTTAGATGCTTCAAAATTGGAAAAAGTGAATACTTGGTTATCCTGGCACGGTATAGTTTGCCAAGGCTTACCATCCTGCTAAAGTCTAAATGGAGGAATCATGAACTGGAAAATGAATGTGGTTCTGACAGTCCTGTTGTGTGCTCACCATGTCACAGCCACCGATTATTATGTTTCTCCTTCGGGAGACGATCTTTATGACGGGACCTCGTTGCTCACTCCATTCCGAACCATTCAAAAAGCGGCAGATGTGGCACAGGCAGGGGATGTTGTATATGTTCGCGACGGTGTATATCATGAAAAACCGGGATTTTACAATTCCGGAACCGCGTCTGCACCGATCACGGTTTGTGCCTATCAGAACGAAACTCCTTTTGTGGATGGATCAAAAGTGGTGGGACCGTGGAGCGTGCATGACGGCTCTATATTTGTCTCAACTATCCTTTCTAGCGAAACCATAGTCGGTCATCCCAATTATGGCAACCCCATCATCGTCGGCAATGTCACTATAGACGATAGCTGCCTTCAACACGCTGCCTCACTTGCCGCTATGACAGCCGGCCGTTTTTACCAGGATGAGAGTTTTCTTTATGTATGGACACCCTCAGGTGACTCTCCTGCCAATCATATAACCGGAGTGATCAAAGCGTTTACCGATGCAAAAGACTGGAGCGAACCCGCCCTGTTGTACATCAGCGGCAGTTATGTGGACATTTCCGGGTTTGTTTTTCAAAACAACTCCGGATATGGGGGATACACCACCGGCAGTCATATCACATTTCATCACAACACCGTTCGTTTTATTACCGGTAATGGTTTAATCATGCAATCCGGTTTTTACAATACAATCAGCGATTGTGAGGTGTATGAAACCAATCTCAGCAACTGGCCTCGAGATCCCTCACCCGACTATCCGTGGGGAACCGCCATTGGATTCAACGGCGGAGGCGATGGCAGCATTGTGCGCAACCTCGTCTATCGCAACCATGGGGAGGGGATCACATTGGGAGGTTCCCATGCGGGAGTGGTAACCTCTGACGATTGTACGGTACGGGACAATGTTGT
>CAZSOP010000072.1:0-5340 GCA_964608385.1 uncultured Cytophagia bacterium | reverse complement strand
GTTCCCATGCGGGAGTGGTAACCTCTGACGATTGTACGGTACGGGACAATGTTGTGTTCAATAATTACAGTGCAGGTATTTATTTGCACGGTTGCAGCAATAGTGTGGTCGATCGCAATATTATCTACACAACACCGGACTATTATACACCCTCTGATTATCGCACAGTGCCGGGGATTATTGCGGCTGTGGAGAGTTTGAACGGTCATTTGGCAAATCTGACAGATAATACCATAACCAATAATCTGGTCATCAATTGTCAGACGGGCTTTTCATTTTTTGAAGATTATCCCGGTGCAGGATTACGGAATTTCCTGATCGCCAACAATACGTTTATAAATTCAAAATGGGTCGGGGCGTGGGTTGCTTCGGGCAATCACAGCAACAGCCGTTTTTATAACAATATTTTTTACAAGCACGATTGGTGGGAGATGATACAGATAGAGACCGGAAGTGGTATCGAATTTGCCAATAATTGCTACTATAATGCGGCCGGCGATCAGTATTTCAGGTGGAATGGTGTATTGTATAACAGTCTGTCAGAGTGGCAATCTGTCAGCGGCCAGGGAACCGGTGGAATATGGGGAAATCCTCAATTCACAGAAGTGTCGGTGGCTCGGAGCTTTCCCCAATTTGTGATCATGGAAACCGCAGTTGAACAGTACGACCTGACCGGATTGTCTCCGTGTATCGATAACGGTCAACTCTTGTCGGCTGTAACAACAGATTTGTGGGGTACTCCAAGACCCTTTGCCTCATCACACGATATGGGTGCGATGGAGTATTGCCATTCTCTGTGTGAACTTGAGGTGAAACTGTTTTTACAAGGACCCTGGAGAGGAGGAGAATTGAGCGATGCGTTGCGTTCCAGCCTTCCTTTGAACTCACCCTTTGCTCAGGCCCCGAGACAGGCAAGTCAAATCCCGCCCGGGGCTGTGGATTGGGTTCTGTTGCAAATTCGCGATCATAGTGGTCAGAATATTATTGCGGACACGAGTGTATTTATTAATCAAAATGGACAGTTGATCACTGATTTCGGACGGCCTCGCATCGGAATCCCTTTGCTGTCGGAAGAGTCTTATCATGTCGTTTGCCAAAGCCGCAATCACCTGGCGGTCATGACTCAGACGCCGGTTTCCTTTACCTATCATACTCCGGTGACTGTGGACTGGACGACGAGTCCGTTATCCGTATATGATCCGGCGTGTTGTGTGCAGGAGGGTGCAGGGCTCTGGCTGGTGCGGGCGGGTGATATCAATCAGGATCATGAAATCACCACGCTGGATTATGTGCAATTACGCAACAGCTGGTACCACTCGGAGACGGGGTACACTCCAGGCGATCTGGATTACGATGGTCATGTAAATCGAGTTGATTTTGAACTGTGGCAGCAAAATGCAAAAGCCGCCGCTCATGGTCACTTGCCATAAGAGCAGACATGACGAAATGTGTTGTCGCCTCCGGCAAGGGGATCGTTGGATAAAGTATATTCATTTTGTCATAAACCCAATGGAGGACAGAAATGAATACAATGTCAAAAACAAAACAACAGCACCGATCGAATATACACAAATTGATTCAGGAATATTTCGACGCGCCGAATATTCCTCAACGCCAATTTTGTGGACTGTATGATATTTTCTATTCGACCTTTCAATACAATTTGCGCAAGCGGCGGGAACAGCAATCCATAAAAGCTGAAAAGCAGCAACCATATTTTGTGCCGGTCACCCTGGAAACACCTTTCTGAACGCTTGCCGCAAAACTGGAAAAAGTGAACACTCTTGACCTGAATCATCTTGTTAAGGTTTAGTTTGCCGAATGCTTACGAATTTTCTACAAGCAGGGTGGATCAGTTATTTCAAATGTGCAAACATGCACAGCAAATTACGAGATATTGACGGCCGGATTCACCGCCGTCTGCGTGGCTGCGTGCGGCATGACCGGAAGAAACCGAATCGAAAGATGAAGAATCTCATTAGACTGGGAATCCCTTCCGACATGGCCAGGGCATGGAGCCGTACCCGTATGGGACGTTGGGCGGTTGCCTGCAGTCCAGTTCTGAGCACAACAATCACAAATGCCGGATTGGAACGCAGGGGTTATGTTTCTATGCTATCGTACACCCTTTTACTGACTCGTGGTTGATAGCTTGCCCCCGATGTTTTTTATCGGGGTGGTGCTGTGAGCGACTGTCGGCGCTTGAGAGGCGCACTCCGGTCTATTGGCCGGAGCCGCCTACTCGATTGGCAGCCGGCAATTATTCATCTCTGTTTGTATGAAATTCTATATCTTCTCCTCTTGCTCTGGCATCTCGTACCATTTGTTGCAAATCTTCAGGTAAAGTGTCAATCGGCACAATAAATCCATCAACCATAACCATTTTATGAAAAGGATTTGATTCTGTCATCTTTTGTGTAGAAAATTCAGGATTAAAATGCCACATATCAAACATGTCCTTAATCTGCCGGGCTTTATTTGATACAGTCGAACTTTTTGTCCCGAAATAATCATTAATTTGTTCCGCCGTCATATAAGGTTCAAATGACTTGTCAAACAAAAAATTTATCGAACCAATCGCATAAACAACAGCGGCTGCCCAAATCTCCAGCTTACCTCTTTGAAATGGAACCTCTCTTTTTCTTCCGAGTTTTTTAATTAGCTTTTCACATAATTGAAAATAGTCACCATCCAATTTTTGAGCACAAAAAATCCCTGTCATTTCAACAAGTTTTTCTTCTTTTTGTTTTATTTCTTGCCTAGTCATAATTTCTTTCCTCAATCAGAATTTTCCTCATTTTATCAATATTACCGATAATTTTCGAGTGTGAAATTCAATTTTTTTATCTGGTGGATTACACCAAAACAAATCGTCTTATTCCCAATCATCCACTTGCATTATTTCTCCCTTGTTAAAAATGCATATACAAACTTGCCGGCCTTGAGGATGCGACGGAACAGGAAGGTGCCCAAGCGACCGGCCCAGAGTATTACAAGAATCAACAGCTGAATCGACCGTCCATCCACCGTCGGGCTGAGCAACAGCGCCATAATGGTCACAGAGAAATAGGTAAAGCTCACTGTGAGGTCGTAGAACCTCTCCGTTTGCAACAAACAGGCTGCAATAAAGCCCACCCACTGGATCACCAAGACCACCGTCACCACCAGGGCGAAAATCGGTGTCCCAAAGACCGCGGTACCGCCCTGACTGCCGGCCATAGCAATTCCCAGTGCCGGCACAATCACGACAGGAAGGGCGATCAACTCGTTACGATCCGCTTTTTCCATGTTGGTTCCTCTTCTCTGATGCAATTCCTGATGAGGCTGATTTTGAAAAGAGTGCAAATAGCGTTGCGTTGTGAGCCGCATTGTGGAAGGCGAAGAAATAGTTCCTCACATGTTGAATCCAGTGTCCCATTGCGCCGTCATATCCGCTTGGTAGCGTTAAGGCCTTTCCGTCTCCCGAGTCAGAGGCGGAGAGGATGACGACACAAACGCTGGCGGCTGACATCGGCATGACTTGATATCTGACCGTAAGGTTCTCACCGTAAACCTCAGGGCTTACGATCATCACGCCTTTACTGTCGCGCGCTTCCTTCATATAGAACATTCCCCGTTCGACCTTGCCGGAGCCCATTCCGTAGAAATTCCATTTTGTCAACTCTTCAACCGGGACTTGCCCGGCAAAAGCGGACAAGAAGGAGAGCGCGCTAAAGACTACGAGTAGACCGTATGTAACTGGATTTCCGGTTTTCATGGTGTGAATCCTCTCTGTGCTTGATTTAACAAATATAGTCGCAAACGGCAATCAGGATCATTAAACATATGAATCTGATAAAGACATTAGACTATAATATATTAAATTTGCATTTTTATAACCAGTTCATTTTTGGTTCAAGAAAATGCCTCGCACGAAGACATGGATGATCTTATTATGCCTTCCCATCGTATATATTGGTCAGCTGCAGATTAAAGGTGAACCCGAGCTCCTTCTAGGTGAAATCGTTGCGGTGCGGGACATCAATTGCCGCTATTGCGCTGCCTTGCAGGTGATATCGGATATGGATGGTTTCAAGTAAAAGTCCTATAACGGTGTGGTTCGGGTTGATGATGATCCGGGAATGGACATGGTCTATGTTTCACCGGATGAACGTGTCTTACAGATATACCAGAGTGGATTTGACCACGCTGATAGATGGTATATAACCGGCGGGATCGCACCTGCTGCATTGGAATGGTCAGGATGATTTCGGGCAGAGGGTGGGCAAAGGCGCAGGCTCGATAATAAACGAGTTCTTCCCGGCTCATCGACCTGTTGTAATCATGTAATCGTAGATCGGTGATTCTCAATAATGTAAATGACAAAAGACAGGCAGTTGGCTTGAATTTATCTGTGATTTTTCCAGCAATTCGAGGCAAAATGGATTGACCTTGAATGTTCTGTGGAAAACCAGATAATAACTTGTTAGCATGTCAGAAAATCGTTGACAAAATGAGAAAATATTTGTAAGGTATGATGAATGATCATACCGGAGGAGAAAAATGTCAACTGCCAAAATTGCCATCACTATTGATGATAAACTCGTCAAAAAAATCGATGGTCTCGTAGAAAAACGTATTTTTCCGAGTCGTAGTCGGGCTATTCAGGAAGCAGTCTCTGAAAAAATTTCGCGACTTGACAAAAGCAGGCTTGCCAGGGAATGCTCAAAACTTGACAGAGCATTCGAACAGCAATTGGCCGAGGAAGGATTAACGTCAGAGATTGAATCATGGCCCGAATATTGAGAGGAGACATTGTTTGGGCTGATTTGAATCCTGGGATTGGCCATGAACAAGCAGGATTCAGGCCGGTACTGGTAATTAGCCAGGATGTATTTAATGAGCGCTCGGGGACAATAATTGCTCTTGCGATAACCAGTCAGCCTCAACGTGCGGGATTTCCTCTTACTCTGGAACTCACATCTGCCAAACTTCCGAAAAAATCGTGGGTCAAGACAAGCCAAATCAGGACTCTTTCTGTGGAACGAATAAAACAGAAACTTGACAGAATTTCGCCCGAAGAATTGGATCAAATCATCGAGGGTCTAAACGAAATCGTTGGAAATTGAATCGGTGATGCTAACCGAGTGTTCACTGTCATACAAGCAGAAAATCGTATTACTTTAAAAGTGTACATTTCAGAACTTTATTAAATTTTTCTGCCTTGCAATAGATGAAATATATTCCAGAGGAAATGTTATCAGCAGTCCAGGTAAAATTATGTTCTCCTGCAAGTAGTTGGCCACTATGAATTTCAGAAATCAATTTCCCATTAATATCATAAACAGATATGTCCATGTT
>CAZSOP010000071.1:0-12286 GCA_964608385.1 uncultured Cytophagia bacterium | reverse complement strand
CTTGGCGTTTTCTCAGCGGTTAAAAAAGTACTCATTATTCGGAAGAACCACAAAAGAGGCCGGCGGACAGTTGCTTAAAATATATAAATGAGCCTTGGCTCCACAGGTTTGTTTTGTCCCATAAAAAAAGGGAGACAAACACTGTCTCCCTTGTATGGCGGGGCCGACGGGACTTGAACCCGCGACCTCCGGCTTGACAGGCCGGTGTGCTAACCAACTGCACTACGACCCCGTAAACACTAAACATTTCAATAAAAACCCGGTGGGCCGTACTGGATTCGAACCAGTGGCCTCCTGCTTGTAAGGCAGGCGCTCTAAACCAGCTGAGCTAACAGCCCAGAATCGTTAACCCCTCGACTCTATTTACTTTTTTTCAGATGATCCTTGCGATTTGGGCTTGTACAATATTGCCAATGGGACAAGTATACAATATCCCAGAATCAAAATAAGCGGTGCCACCGTTAAAGATGCCTGACTATCCGCCGGCCCCTTTGCCAAAAAGAAATAACCCACGATAATCGTAATGATCGCAATCGCAAATATCTGAAAATTCCGACTCGTCATACCGAGTGGTTTTTCTTTTTTCTTATTTTTAGTTTTATCTTTCATTTTAGCCAACAAATATAACCAAAAAATCAATTCATGTCAAGTAATTTATAAACATCTAAGAGCTGAAAAATATAAAACATTTAATAGAGAAACTTGAGCTGTACAAAAGAAAGCAATTGCATGGGTAACGAGCTTCCTACACCCTTGCCCGCCTTTTCGCCAATAAATCATGGACCCCTGAATACACCGCGGGAATCAATACCAGGGTAATCAGTATCGACAGGGGTCAGCCCGCCGATCACCGCCCGTGCCAGCGATGCCTGAATCTCACCTCCGGCTCCGCTACCGAAGGATAACGGCAGCATTCCGAGTACGGTTGTCGCTGTTGTCATGAGAATGGGCCGTAATGTAAATCACACGCTGACCGGTTTCGATATAGTTGAGCATTCGGTCGGTCAGCTCCACCTGAATACGGATATTGTCGAGTTGCCCAAGCGTAAACAAACGGCTATTGCCGTCCACCATCATTCCCACCTCTGCATTTCTACTGCCTACGGTTCCGGAAACCGGTGCTCTGATAACCGTCTGTGCCGGTGTTTCCTTGCGCTCACTCATTGTTGCCTGCGCCTGTCACAACCGTTCCTGAAATTCACGGTCCCGCAGCTTTACAAGTATTTGCCCCGCTTTCACCTTATCGCCATTTTGAACATATACCACCGTAATCGGCACGCCAAGCTCGGGGTAAATCGCTATCTGATTCTCAGCCCGAACCACACCGGTTAACCGCTCTGTCAGCGGCAGAACACCCTGTTGCGCCTGAATGGCTTCCACCGCTGGAATGAGCTTATTTTCCTGCGTAGAACGGGATTCTTCGGAATCGCTCGAACAGACCAGTGACACCCCCCGCACACCTTTTAAACCATAGCCAAAGCTTTAATTTATACGGCTTGAAAAGTAGAATAACTTTAATTAAACAGTTGTTCAAATGCAAATCTTTATTTATCGGATCGGCATTTGCGATCCGCAGATTGTTAAAATAAGACAGGCAAGGATTTTTGCTGTTTCTTAATACTTTCTTAACAATTTATTAACATTGATTTCTTAATATGGTTGCAAATCCTTCTACTCATTATAAATAAGGAATGAAATCATGTTGATGAAAAAAAGTGTCCTTATTGTATTTATTGTTTTAGCCCTGCTGACACCCCACCTGCTCTTTGCCGACGGTACCGGTCGGATTACCGGTAAAGTCATGGAAGAGAGTTCCGGATTACGGCTTCCCGGCGCGAATGTGGTTATTGAAGGAACCAGCCTGGGGGCTGCAACCGATGTTGAGGGAAAATACATTATTCCACGGGTACCCGTAGGAAACTATACCCTCAAGGTAACTTACCTCGGATATGAACAAACCAGCCGCCAGGTTCGGGTTACGCCCGACGCTGTTCAAACAGAAGATTTTGTACTGGAACAAAGCGTTATCAAAGGTGAAGAGGTCGTTGTCTGGGGAGCCCGTGCCAAAGGACAAGCGCTGGCGCTGAACCAGCAAAAAAACGCGGCCAACATAAAAAATATCGTGGCTTCCGATCAGATGGGAAGATTCCCGGATGCCTCGGCACCGGAAGCGGTACAGCGTATTCCCGGCGTTTCTATTCAGCGCGATATGGGTGAAGGCCGATATATACAAATCCGCGGCGGTTCGCCGCAAATGACATCGGTTACCTTTAATGGTGAACGAGTCCCAACCCCGGAAGGCGATGAGCGCCAGATTGCACTCGATGCTGTCCCCGTGGATATACTGGAAGCCATCGAGGTTTCAAAGGCCATCACGCCGGACATGGATGCAGACGCAATCGGCGGTTCTGTAAACCTGGTTACCAAACGAGCGCCGGATCAAACCCAGTTTACGGTTGAATTGGGAGGCGGATATGCGCCCATCCGTGAAGATTATTCTCCCAACGGTTCGGTAACCTACGGCAATCGATCAGGCAAATTGGGATACCTTTTCTCCGCGTCAGCCAGTCGCCGTAATTTTGGGGCAGACGACCTGGAACCGGTTTATGAACTGAACGATCCCGGACTGGCGGACGATCAACTGGAAGAATTAGAGGTACGTCACTATACGTTGTGGCGCTCGCGCATAGGCGGAACCGCAATGCTGGAATATAATCTCAATCACAATTCCCGTCTTTATATCAATGGTGTCTATGCAGAAATGCAGGACGAAGAACAACGCAGACGAACGATACACGCCGTTGCGGAGGGAGATTATAATGCAGACGGTAGCGTAAGCGGCGGCGAAATTGTCTATACACATAAAAGCAGACATGAAAATTTACGTTCAGCCAATATAACCGCCGGGGGTGAACATCTGTTATCTTCCGGTATCGGACTTGATTATCATCTGACCGTCACACGTTCGGAAGAAGAGACCCCCTTTGATGACGAAATTGAATTTCTGCTGGAAGACGTTAATTTCAACCCGACTATCAGCGATCCGGACAACATCCGGGCCAACCCGCAAAGCAACTTTCAAAATGGAGAATTTTTATTCGATAAAATCGAGCCTGCGAACAGTCTGACCAGAGACGATGATGTTGTCGCTGCCTTCAATACGAGCATTCCCTACCGCTTTGGCAAACAGGCATCCGGAAAACTCAAAATGGGAATCAAGTTCAGAAATAAAAAGAAAGATCAGGATGTTATCGAGGCCGAAGCCGAGCTGGCGGATGAAGCAGCAGACATCATCCTGGGCAGAGATATCGGCAGCCGTTTCAGCAATGAAGGCTATGTACCCGGCAGTTATCCCTTTCCCGCCAATGCTACGGAACCGGACCAAGTCAACGATTTTGTCGATAACAATCGTTCCTCTCTGGAATACGAAAACGTTCTGGAGGCGGAGACAGAAGATTATATCGTCAAAGAACAGACCCTGGCTGCCTATATCATGACAGAACTGAACATTAACCCTCTGTTTATGGTTCTACCCGGTGTTCGTATTGAAAGAACCACCGTAGATTTAGAGGGCTATACCTATGATCCCGATCTCGAAACGATATCCGAGAACACCAGTGAAACGGACTATACAAAGGTCTTTCCGATGGTGCATGCGCGCTATCGTCTGACCCCCAATACCAATATTCGCGCCGCGTTTACCACTGCCCTGGCGCGCCCCAATTTTTATGACATGGTTCCTTACATTATTATCGATGACGAAAACCGCGAAATCGGTAATCCCGATCTCAAGCCAACAACATCGATGAATTACGATGTTATGATCGAGCACTATGATCGTACCATTGGTATTATTTCTGTAGGTGCCTTTTATAAAAGCATTGAGAATCCCATTTTTACCTATACCTTCGACAATGAGTTTGGCGGTGAAACCGAACAACCGGGTAACGGCCAGGCAGGAAGCATTTCAGGGGTTGAGATTGCCGTTCAAAGACAGTTGAAATTTTTACCCTTCCCGCTCGATGGAATCGGTGTTTATGGCAATTACACCTATACCAGTTCGGATGCCACGCTCCCCGAAGGTCGTGAGGCACAGTTTCCGGGACAGCCGGATCATGTCTATAACCTGGCTCTGAGTTATGAGAAAAGAGGGTTTTCCGGTCAGATCAGCCTCAATTATCACGATAAATTTGTCACAGAGTTTGGCAGCGATAGCGAAGATTCACCGGATTCCGATGAATGGATCGACAAACATTTGCAGATCGATTTTTCAGCAAGCTATCAGATTACGCCGAGCTTTAATGTCTTTCTCGAACTGGTCAATATCACCAATGAACCCCTTCGCGCTTTTCGCGGCTATACAGAACGACCTATTCAGATGGAATATTATAAACCCTGGAGCCGGTTGGGGGTAAGATATAGCCTTTAATTCATCAAAGAACCGTGATACAGGCGGGCACTCTGATTTGCTTGCCCGCCCGTTTTTTTACAAAACCTGTATGGAGTTTCCAATGAAAAACCAACTCTTACGCATTATGACGTTCATACCTTTTCTTTTTCTGCTTTTTTCCTGCGGAGAAGAACAGGCTGATCACAAACAAATAAAACCCTTGTTCGTAACTGAAAAAGTAAAACACGATAGCGATGATCCGGCCATCTGGATCAATGCAACCGATACCAGTAAAAGCCTGATCATCGGAACCGACAAGGACAAGGATGGCGCTCTCTATGTATTTGATCTTGAAGGAAAAATTATCGAGGAAAAAGTCGTCTACCCCTTGCAACGCCCCAATAATGTCGATGTTGAATATGGGTTTATGCTCGATGGAAAGGCCATCGACATTGCTGTTACCACCGAACGTCTGACAAATAAGCTTCGCGTTTTCAAACTCCCGGAAATGCAGGCGATCGACAATGGCGGAATAAGCGTATTTGCCGGAGAAAGCCGGCGTGCGCCGATGGGGGTAGCGCTTTATAAAAGAGCCTCGGATCAACAGATTTTCGCCATCGTCGGGCGAAAAGATGGCCCCACAGACGGAACCTATCTCTGGCAATATCTTCTCAAAGATAACGGTGAAGGAGCTGTTGTTGCTGAAAAAGTCAGAGCCTTTGGACAGTATAGCGACAAGAAAGAGATCGAAGCCCTTTGTGTTGACGATGAACTCGGTTATGTCTACTGTTCAGATGAAACCGTTGGTGTACGAAAGTATCATGCAAATCCGGATCATAAAGATGCCGGCCGTGAATTGGCCCTGTTTGCCACCAAAGGCTTTGCCGAAGATCATGAAGGGATATCCATACTGGATAGCGGTGACGGAAAAGGATATATTCTGGTTTCGGATCAGCAGGCAGATGAATTTCATATCTTCAGGCGCGAAGGCAGCGAAGAAAACCCTCACGAGCATCAACTGGTCAAAGTGGTCAAACTCTCAACCCATGAAAGTGACGGATCGGAAATCACAGCCTGTAGTTTTCAACAAAAATTTCCCGGCGGTTTATTTGTCGCCATGTCGGATGATAAGACGTTCCACTATTACGCCTGGGAGCAATTGATCGGAAAAGACGGCAATTAAGCCGGCTTTTTCTTCAAGATTCCAAGCCGAGCCGGGAACTTGCATGTCGCGGCTAAAGTTTTTACAGCCTATACTATCTTATGATCATCATCCTGCAGAGCCGGAGATTTTGACCACCTTTTCCGCCGGCAATACCGGCTTGTCCGGAGAACATCTTCAACCCATTGATAAATGCATCCTTTAAACGATATACAATTTTCCAGCTATGGCCGCCATCTATAGTTTTAATAATTATTGCTATATACGTTCGGGTGGCTCTTTGATATCACCCCACCCAGCCCCTTATAGCTGGATTCTCACCGTGCCACTGCGACCAGCCGCAACAAAGACCTTTTGAGCTAAAGACCTAAACATAATCATTGACCTCCAGACCCTGCCCAACAAGTGTAAAAAAAAAGTCGCGCATGAGGGGAGGAGTGAATGATGAGTGGATATCCGCCTGATTCCAGGATGAACAAAATTTAGAGTTGCATTTTCGCGACTCTATTGCTATTTTATTATCAAAGAAAGCCGGCGTTATGTTTAACGTCAACAGAACTGATTACTGGATGGTTGAAATGGAAATAAGTTTAGATCAAGACGTTACAAGAGTTATACTGGAAAGTATCTCCGATGGGGTCTTTACCGTCGATCACGACTGGTGTATTACCTTTTTTAATCGTGCGGCGGAAAAGATCACCGGCATTCAGCGCCGGGAAGCAATCGGTAAAAAATGCTTTGAGGTCTTTCGTTCAAACATGTGCGAGACGGACTGTGCTCTGCGCCGGACAATGCGGGAGGGTAAACCATTTATCGACACAAGCACCTACATTGTCAATGCCGACCAGGAACGCATTCCGGTAATCGTCTCCACAGCACTTCTCAGGGATAAAAGGAGCGCCATTATCGGTGGTGTTGAAACATTTCGCGACATGACCATCATCGAAGAGTTGCGCCGCGAGCTGGATGGTCGCTATCAAATCGGAGATATGATCAGTCACAATGCAAAAATGCAGGAAATTTTTGCTATTTTGCCACAAATTGCTGAAAGCGAAAGCACTGTTTTGATTCAGGGAGAAACAGGTACGGGTAAGGAAATACTGGCGAAAGCAATTCATGAATTCAGTCCACGCAAAAACTCTGATTTTATCGCCGTAAATTGCGGAGCCCTTCCGGATTCCCTGCTGGAATCCGAGCTCTTTGGCTATAAAAAAGGGGCGTTTACCGGTGCCGTGCATGACAAGCCGGGCCGCCTGGCTGCGGCTGAAGGCGGTACGCTTTTCCTCGATGAAATTGGCAGCATCAGCCCGGCATTTCAGGTACGCCTGTTGCGCGTCCTGCAGGAAAAAACCTATACCCCGCTGGGGTCCAACAAACCCGAGAATGCCGATATCCGTGTCGTCGCTGCAACACACGACAACTTGAAAACCCTGGTGGAGCAAAATCTCTTTCGCCAGGATCTCTTTTATCGCATTAATGTTATGAGACTTCAACTCCCGCCCCTGAGAGAACGCAAAGAAGATATTCCCGCGCTGATCGAACACATTATCCATCGTCTGAATCACAGTCGCAATAAATGTATCCAGGGTATCACCCAGGAAGCACTGGTCCTGCTGATGACCTACGAGTATCCCGGTAATATTCGGGAACTTGAAAACATCATAGAACATGCCTTTGTGCTCTGTAGCAAAGAAAAAATCGATATTACCTCTCTTCCGGAAAATATACATCCCCACTCTGATCCGCAATCAACAACCCCTGGAACAAAAGCCCTCGACAAAGCCGAAGCAGAAACGATTTTACAACTGCTGAAACGCAATCGCTATAATCGCTATAAAACAGCGCAAGACCTCGGCATTCATAAAAGCACACTCTTTCGAAAAATTAAAAAACTGGGAATTCACCTGCCGAAAATCGATGGCCGCTCGACACATTCCCGCTAATTTTGCAATTTTGCGTTTATATACAGCAACAAAATTGCAAAAATGCGACTCTAATAAATATTTGAATCCGGTCGGTAAAATTTTAAATTATTAAAATTCAATCTGTTAAATGCGGTCTTGTTCAAGGCTCAAAGTTGGCATTAATGTTGCATATAAACCTGATGAAAAAAAGGAAAAATCCATGAAAGTAGGCATTACCGTTTGGCAAAACCGGATTTCTCCGGTGTTTGATGTCGCAAAACAGGTCAAGGTGATTCAGCTCGATAGCAACGCCCTCGAGATCGAGGATCTGGAAATGACATCATCGCTACCGCTGCAACGCGCAGAGCTTCTTTCAAATGCCGGTATCAAGGTTTTAATCTGCGGAGCGATATCCGCTCCTTTTGCACAAATGATTGCCGGCAGAAACATCAAAGTCATTCCTTTTGTTGCCGGCGAGTTTTCAACTGTGCTTAATGCCTATCTGAATGGCAATCTTGAACAGCCGGAATTCAATATGCCGGGATACAGGCGGCAACGTCGCCGGCGTTTTCGCGGTGGCAGACCGAATGATTGATAAAGAAATAAAGAAAACCCTTAATAAAGGAGGTGTAAAAATGCCGAGAGGTGACGGAACCGGCCCCCAGGGACAAGGGCCGCAAACAGGACGCGGACTGGGACCGTGTGGTGACAACAATTCCCCGCAAGCGAACAACAACCCAAATCCCAATACAGGATGGGGTCAACGCTTTATTAATGGATTAAACAATGCGTTTGGCCGCCGCCGTGGCCGTGGCCAGGGTCAGGACCGCAGAGGCGGTGGCCGCAGAGGTAATCGCTAATCAAAACCTATTTGAAAGGAGGCATATCATGCCAGCAGGAGATAAAACAGGTCCCGCAGGAATGGGACCGATGACAGGTCGTGCCGCAGGATATTGCGCCGGCTATGGCGTGCCCGGTTATATGAATCCGGTTCCCGGACGCGGTCGGGGATTCGGCCGTGGTATGAGAATGGGATTTCGCGGTGGCCGGGGGCAGATGTGGGGACGCGGATATTCACCATATTCGTACGAAGCCCCTGCACCCTATAATACACCCGCAACTGCAGCACCAACAGCACAACAGGAAATCGAGATTTTGCAATCGCAGGCGGAATATTTTGAAAATATGCTCAAAGAAATCAACCAACGCATCGATGAGCTGGGAAAAAAGTCCGAGGAATAAGCGGAAACGGGGCTGTATCAAAAGCAGTAATAATACTATTTTTTATACAATGCCTTTGATACAGCCCCGTTCTTTATCATTCATAATCATTCGTTTTCAACCGAAATCAATATAAAACCACAGGAAAAGGCGGCGGCAGATGAACAAGCAAAAGAACTCAAAAACGAACAAATCAAAGATAAATTTCATCATCGATGCTATTCTCTTCATCCTGCTCTTCTTTATAGGCACAATTGGTATTCTGATGAAATATGTCCTGCTTTCAGGAGAGGAAAGCTGGGAAAAATATCATCAAAAAGTAGAGTTGCTCCTATTCGGTTGGGACCGGCATCAATGGGGAGACCTGCATTTGATCCTTTCCGCTCTTTTTGTTGCACTGGTCTTGCTACATATCATCCTGCATTGGAGCCAGGTTAAATGTCTCTTTAAACTTGTCATTTCATCCAAAACCGGGCGTATTGTTTTGACCAGCCTGTTTCTGGTTATTTGCTTTCTATTGTTGCTCTTACCCTTTGTCTTACCGGTTGAAATCAAAGCTGTCTCGCCCGGCCAGGGCAAACAACATGTACTCGAGTCTGAGAAAAAAGAGGTCAGGTCGAAAGGACAGACAGAGGAGAAAAATCATTCCCCCAACCTCGAACATCAGCCGGAAATTCGAGGGTATATGACCCTGCAAGATTTAGCAATTCAATATGGTATCCCTGCAGACACGCTGAAAAAATATCTCGGCATCGATCAGAAGGTGTCAAACAAAAGCCGCCTCGCCCATTTACGACGGAAATATCATTTTCAAATGAGTAGGATCGAACACTTGGTTCAGGAAAACCTGAATAACCCGCCGTCTCCCTAAAACATCATCTACTCAGGATCAGCGATAAAAAATTGGTGCTGAAAATCAGCTGGAAAGATAAAAAGCCGTAGATATAAAACCACGAGGGAGACAATGGAATTATTACCTACGGCTTTTTCAGAGGAGGAATGGAGAAAGCACAGTTTATGGTTAAGGCTCTCTTAATAATATTAAAAAAGACTGAATCCAATTATGATCCTGCTCACATTTTTGTGTAATACCCTGCTTTTTCTCCGAGCCCAACCAACCTTACTGCAATGATGCTCTCAATTTGAAACATTAAATCGTCTCCGACGTAAATCAGTCTAAACCAATCTTTGCAAATATAACCAACGGGAGGTAATATGAGACCTCTTTTTACTATTCTGGTCATTATTGTCACGGCTGTGCCGCTTTTTTCTCAACACAACGCTCTGAATATTCCCGTTAATCATTATGGGTTGAGCATAGGCAACTCTGCCCGTCATAATGGTTTGCGTATCAATTTTAGCGATCACAACCTTGACAAGATCAATGGCATCAATCTGACACTATGGAAACCCGAAAAAGAACCCGGCGGCACCATCAACGGTTTAGCAATAGGCCTCTTTGCGCCACAAGCTCATCAAATAAACGGTATCTCCCTGGGCATGGGCGTAACAGGAGATGAAATACAGGGCATTAGCGTGGGTGTCCTGGGTGTTGGCGCCTCTGAAAACATTAAAGGATTGTCCGTCGGTGGTTTGGCAACCGGCAGTGGGAAATCTATAACAGGTGTCTCGCTAGGTCTGTTGGCAACCGGTGCCGGTGAAAACTTCACCGGCGTGGCTATAGCAGGGCTTGGGGCCGGTGCGGGAAAAGACATCAAAGGCATCATCATAAGCGGCCTGGGGGCCGGGGCCGGTGAAAACATGGAAGGGATCGTCATCGGCGGCCTTGGCGCCGGCGCCGGGAAAAACCTCAATGGCTTTGTCGTTGGTTTATTGGGTGCAGGAGCGGGCGAAAAGCTACAAGGCATTGCAATAGGAGGACTCGGAGCCGGCGCCGGCGAAGAGATCAAAGGGGTGGCCATCGGAGGACTGGGAGCCGCAGCGCCCAAATTTACCGGTTTCGGTATCGGCAGCTATATCAATTCAGATTATTTTACCGGTATTTCTGCAGGCGTTTATAACAAATTTGATACCTGCCGGGGCCTGTCAATCGGATTACTGAATATTGCCAAAAAATTGTCAGGTATTCAAATCGGCATTCTCAATTACGCAGGTGACAATCCCAAATATCTGCGTCTCTTGCCACTGATTAATTTTTGACAGCCGAAAGAGAGGCTTTGTTTTAACCATTTATTTTAATATATTTTATGTAAAAGCGATCATTCTCTCTCTCCGGAAGACTTTGACAATAATCAAAAAGGCCATCGTTTTTGCTGCGCTCATGCTGCTCTCGCTCTTACTCGTTGCGTGGATTGCTCTTCCCCGGTTATTTTCCCTCTCTATGGATGACGAACTCGCCCTCATCCTTTGTAAATCAATCCATTTCGATCAGTTTCGCCGTAACGTTACACAAATGGGTGCCCTGAATGTCAACTGGATATATTCCGACCAAAATAAAGAAACTATGACTAAATTTTTGGTTGCGCTTTATTGCCTTTTATAATATAATAAGAATGAATAACAGTGTGAGGATAACATTCGGGAATGAAAAAATGCTGCTCCAATGGCGCATGAAACTCAAAAATTTCCGGCGTCGTATCACCTATTCCGAAACCTTTACGG
The DNA here is from genome assembly GCA_964608385.1 of uncultured Cytophagia bacterium. Lineage (GTDB taxonomy): Bacteria > Zhuqueibacterota > Zhuqueibacteria > Residuimicrobiales > Oceaniaggregativiventaceae > Oceaniaggregativivens_A. The sequence continues at coordinate 987 of CAZSOP010000071.1, read as the reverse complement.
CTATAGTTGCCGGTATGGCCACAGCGCTTTTCTATTTTTTAACCAAAACACTGAGAATCGAATATGATTTTGATCCGGAATTCAACAAGCTGGATCGTCAAAAAATCTGTTATGGCTTTTGGCATGGACGTCTCTTTCTCCTGGTCACCAGTTTCGGGGATTGGAACGTATGTATACCAACCAATGAAGCATGGGCCGGAGATATTTTAACCAAAAGCCTGCGCCATTATGGCTTTGTTCCGGTACGGGGCTCCAGCCGCAGCGGCGGCGTAAGAGCACTCCTCAACATGAAAAAAAAGATGACAGAAGAAAAATGTTCAGGAGCCATCGCTATGGACGGCCCCAGTGGACCAATTTACAAAGCCAAACCCGGTATTCTCTTTCTGGCTGAAAAAATGGGCTACCCAATTGTGCCCCTGACCGCAAGCGCGGAAAAAAAGTGGGTGTTGAAATCGACATGGGATCAATTTGAGATTCCAAAGCCTTTTTCCCGTTGCTGTGTGGCCATAGGAAAACCCATTTACGTTAATAAACCTGCGCAAAAAATTGAGCTCGAAGAGCTGGAAAAAATCATGCTGGGGTGGCTCGTTAAAGTCGATAACCGCATGGGAAATCAGACAACCATTAAAGATTATCAGGATAATAATGCAAAATAACATCAACCCGTGGTACGATATGAATCCAGTCACATCGGTCATTTGGGTACTCTATCCATACTCCTGATCGATCCGGGTTGAATGTTCAGAAAACCATATTTTTTCAATGTCTGCAGCAGCAAAGAATTGCGCGTATACAAAGTTAAAGAAAAAAAGAATAACAGACTTTTTGGTAAACCTTTGATGTTTTCATATTTTTAAATAAATTACAAATTATGACGAGATTATCAATTCTTTATTATATAGAGCCATAGGAGTTTTGTTATGAAAAAAATAGTTTATTTTTTATTTATTGTTCCGCTGATGATCATAACCAGTTCCTGTGATGTTT
>CAZSOP010000070.1:0-12303 GCA_964608385.1 uncultured Cytophagia bacterium | reverse complement strand
ATAGGATTCATCCCCCAGCATCAAACCAGCCCATTGATTGTCACTCATCGCCGAGGTTCCGCTATCGGTCAATAAATCGACATAGATACTATCCGCCGGCAGGTTAAAAACATTCAATCCTGCGCGCAAAATCAGGGCCTCGCGCTCGGCCCGGTTTGTCTTTTTAAGCGGTTCAACCACTTTTATGCGAAAAGGTTCAGCCGGGAAATTCATACCAAACTCCTTTAAAAAACATCCTTTAGAGGCTCAAAATTCATAAAATCCGCATGATGTACGATGACGGCCTCAGGACAGCGCTTGCCATGATCTCCTTCTTTTGCATGGGTGGCGATAATATGCATTACTTTATCCGGCAACATCCATTTGGAGGCTATAGCGACACCGCTAAAAGGGTGCCGCAGATATCGCCCCGATTCACTTTTCTGATAATTCTGTTCTTCTGATTTGTACTCGAGCAATTTACCAATGTCGTGTAAAACAGAACCCGCCACAAGTTGATCCATATCGATTGAATAGTGGGCAGCATAAAACGCCTGAAGCGTACGGGCACTGTGAAGCGATACCTGGGTTACTGCTCTGACGTGCTGCAAAAAACTAATCTTACAGTCGGGAATCAAAAGCGTGAAGGGAATTTTATCCAAATCATCCGCTCGCCACCCTCCCATTTGCATGGCATCTTTTAAGCAGGATATGGTTTTTTGTAAAAGGGTTTGGTCTTTTATCTCTTTTAATTCAGGTAAAATGTTCAACAGTCTTGAGTTCATATATATCCTCGCTATAATTGAAATCCGTGGTTCATTTTTATACGCCTAGTCGTTTAAATTGATGTACAGCTTTTTCCACGCCGACCAAAACGGAGCGCGCTATAATCGCACGTCCAACATTAAACTCTTCAATAAAGGATATATCAACGACCTCCCGAAGATTTTGATAATCCAATCCGATTCCAGCAGAAACACCAAGTCCCAGTTTGTTGGCCCCCATAGCTATCGCCCGCAAATTTTCGACAAAATCAACCATGGTGCCCAGATCATCAATCTGATTCATTTTTCGGGTATTCAGTTGAACATAATCCACACCGGCCTTGGCCGCGGCTCGAATCTGCTGGGTATTCGGGTCAACAAGGACACTCGTTACGACATTATTTGCCCGCAAAGCAGTCACCACATCTTCTATATACTCGAGATTTTCCACCACATGAAGAGAACCCTGTTCTTTTCCGTCGAGAGTGCCCGGCAGAAGCGTTACCATATCGGGTAAAATCTGAACGACCTCTTTTACCATTTCGTCGTGCAGAGGAATAGCAATATTGAGATGACTGTTCACCGTTTGTTTTAGAATCTCAATATCTCTAAGCGTCAAATCGGAACGATCTTCTTTTAAATTGGCCACGATCCCATCAATGCCGGCGACTTCCGCTGTAATCGCCACAGCAACAGGATCAGGCTCTTTCATCCGGTGGAAATTTCTCAACAAGGCAACCTGATTGACGCATAAACACAATCTGGACATATCGCATCCTTTCAGCGTTTATTTTAGACCGTTTTTTTTTCAGATGTCTCTCTTATGGTAATTAAAAGCGCAGCGTACGGAACAATAAGATATGTTTCCCTGTCAATGTTTAATTCAATCGCCGCTTTGCGCAAAAAAATGACATAATCTCCAACTTTGGCGTCGATTTTTCCCTCTCGTTGACTCGAAGAGAGATCTTTCCAGGGTTCTTCCTCAATATCTGTTGGATTTGGCATCGGAATATCAGAGCCCACCTCTACGATACGTCCGCCCTGTACGGATTCTTTTTCCACGGCCCATTTAGGAAGATAGAGGCCGACATTGCTGCGCTCCTCCCCCATGTCGGGAACAACCAACACCCGGTCTCCCACAACAAGGATCTCCTTTTTTCCTTTCTTCATATAACCTCAATCATTTATAGTTTCTTAAAAACACACGGCTCCTGCGACAATATTGGCAACCGAGCTTCGTAACCAGCTTACGCTCCCATCATCCTCGGGATGAACCCGATTGCATAATAAAACGACATAAAGTTCTGTTGACGGATCGATCCAAACCGATGTTCCGGTATATCCGGTGTGACCAAAACCGCCGTCAGGAAATAAATCTCCCCCTACCCACGAAACCCCCTTTTTGACAACCCATCCATAACCATATCTCAAATTCGGGATATCACTCAGCGTATCGCTCATCCGTGCAACGCTTAACGGACTGATAATTCGAATGCCGTTGAGAGTACCGCCGTTCATGAGCATGCGCACAAAGGTTGACAAGTCATCGACCGTCGAAAACAATCCGGCATTCCCCGAAACACCTCCCTGCAGACGCGCCAGAGGATCATGTACAACCCCCCTGAGCGGTTTGCCATCCACTAGTTCTGTCGGCACACACAATGATCGCAAAGAATCCGACGGCATAAAAGTCGTATTCTCCATATTCAACGGTGAGAAGATGTTTTTTTGGCTGAAATCGTGCAGGGTTAAACCACTGATCTTCTCGACGATATAACCCAGAGTAATATACCCCAGGCAGCTGTAACGATATTTGTCTCCGGGAGCAGAGAGCTTTGGTAACCGGGCTAAATAATCAACAATCGCTTTACGATTGGCCGGTGTTCCCAATACTTTTGCCGCTGTGTCTGCGTTGGTATAAGCGGGCAACCCGGACGTATGATTCAGCAAATGATATATTCGCGCTTCGGATGACACACTCGAATCTTTGGCAATATATCGGCTAAATGAATCGACATAATCAGAAATCCTGTCTGTCAACCTCAGATCACCTCGCTCAACCAAAATCATAACAGAAGTGGCCGTTGCAACCGGTTTGGTCACAGAAGCCATATCGAAGAGCATATCAAGCTGCATCTTTTGACGATTCGGTATCAGTTGGCAATGACCATACGCTTTTCGATAATAGATATTTTCTATGCCACCAACAATTATCGCCGCGCCGGGAATATCCTCTTTTTCTATAGCTCTTTCTATCACACCGTCAATATAGGAAAGATGGTTCCTGTTCAATGTGATAGATTCAATCTGAGCCGGTAGTAATGCTGCAAAACCCAGCACCAAAATATAGGTGTAAACTGTTTTTAAAGAAATCATCAACACGGTTCCCGTTTTTATGACTATTTTAAAAATTTTAGTGATTTATTTGTGAATAATCAAGCAAAATAAAATCTTGTAATTTGTATATACATTTCATAAAATTACTTCTTAAGAAACTTGGTTTGAATCAGAAAGGGCTTTGATATGAGTCGTCACACCCGCGGTATGATTCAATTCATGCCGGATGGTACTGAAAAACAGATAAATCCGTTCACCGGTACCGAAGTATGGTTTATTCCCGAAAGAAAAAACAGACCCATATATACACACATGCCGGTAAAAACCGAAATGATCGAAAAAAAGAATCCGGAAGACTATTGTCATTTCTGCCCGGCGCAATATTTTAATACCCCTCCGGAAAAAGCACGAGTAATTTTTCAGGATGGTCATTACATCAATCACGACCGGGTAAATCCGGAAGATATATTTTCGAGTTCTGCCGAGTTTAGACGAATTCCCAATTTATTTGAAATCGTCACCATCAATTATTGGAAACAGAACTTTACCTATCGCCTGTCAAAGCTAAACAGAAACTGGAAAGAACGTTATCTGTCAACAGATCTTGGTCGTAATCATGCACTCTCGGTCATCAACCTGAAGTTAAAATATTCGGGCTATAAAGAAGACGATATCAAGTCGATAATGCCATCGGAAAAATTTGAAATGGCTGATGCCTTTTTCGGTGGCGGTCATGAATTGGTCATTCCAAAACGTCATTATATTGAAAATGCAAAATATACCTCTCAACTCGCTTCTTCCGGGGAATTGTCTACAGAAAAACATTTTCAATATTTTATTTTTACCCTCAAGGCGATCAAAGACATCTATGACAATAACCGCTATGTGCGCTATGTTGCGGTTTATCAAAACTGGCTTAAAGAAGCGGGTGCTTCCTTTGATCATCTTCACAAACAATTGGTCGCCCTGGATGAATGGGGTGTCTCTTTGGAGCGCGAGATAGACAAAGCTTACAAACAGCCCAATATTTATAATGAAGCGGCTGCAAATTATGCCAGTTACAATAATTTTGTGGTTTGTGAGAATGACTATGCCATGGCTTTTATCGATATCGGCCATCGTCATCCAACAATTGCCATATATTCCAAAAGCGCGAACTGTCGCCCTGACGAACATACCGCCGAAGAGCTTTGCGGTTTTAGCGATGTTGTGCATGCTATACATAAAGCGACGGGATCACAAATCTCCTGTAATGAAGAATGGTATTTCATGCCCCGTGATTGTACCGTTCCTATACCCTGGCATATCATGATCAAATGGCGCATTAATATTGCAGCCGGATTTGAAGGTGGAACCAAAATATATGTCAATTCCATGTCATTAAAAGAATTAAGAGATACACTTGTACCGCGTTTATTCGAATTGCGAGCCGAAGGCAAAATTGCCTGGATGAACATAGCGGAAGAATGCCCGGTCAAGCCCAATTCATTAAAATATTATAAAAGAGGAATTTTATAAAATTTATAAACTCACCAACATAATGGCCCTTTTACTTTTTGTGGCGCTTTGTACTTTCTGCAAGTCGCCCTTTAGTACCAGAGATCCGGAGCCACCGGTTAACCAAAAATCCAGCTGGATACAACCCACACAACCCAACTATGTTGTTATTAATCTGAAAAACGCAATCTCTGAAAAAAATGTCAGCAACTATAACCGCTGCTTTTCTGATTCTGTAAACACAGGCAAGTCTTTTCGCTTTTATGCCAGCACTGCCGTTGCCAACGCCTATCCCAATCTTTTCGCTGTCTGGACAAACGCTTCGGAAGCTATTTATTTTAATCAACTCATGCTCTATCTTCCACAAGACTCTACTTCCAGTCTCTCTTTATCGTTGCCGGTAAAAGAAAATACCTTTCAGGATTCGGTTATTATCCTTTATGATTATCAACTGTTGCTGAACCATACAGTACCTGTTTCAGAATGCCCTAAAGAAATGCGGGGACAAAGTGAATTTGTCATCAGTAAAAGCACTGATAACTTTTGGTATATTCGAAGATGGATTGATTTTGCGTCCAGTGACGACCCGACCTGGAGTCAAATAAAAGCATATTTCGGCAAATAACCTTATGAAACGAAAAAAAAGAAAACCAACGACTCCAACATCGCTAAATAATGCGTGGATACTGAGCTTGGCCCTTTCGGCAATTCTGCTGGCAATTCTCAGATTTGTTGTTTTCGATCGGGAAACAGCCACAAAGAATACACGGCGTTTTGATGAATATTCTGCCCAAGCCAACACCATTATCACGTCTGTTTTAAAGGATTATCATGTCCAGGAAGAATGGATTTCCATAAGGGAGGATTATATTAACGTTCTCATTCCCAATCATTTCAGATTTCATAATTTTTTTACGGACCTCAGTGATAGCCTGCATGAACATAAGATCAACGTGCTGAATTGCAGTGAAAACATGCAAGCCGGCACGATCCAGGTCGAGCTGGCCAAAAACGATAAGGTGATTAAAAAGATTTTACTCACCAGAAGCAATAATCTTCCAAACATAGCAGGATATGCAGCAATCATCATCGATGATTTCGGCTATGCCTATACCAATACAGTCAAAGGCTTTATTTTCTTTCCTTATCCCATCAGCCTTTCCATAATACCAGGCCTGAATGCAACCGACAAGATAAAAAAACAAGCTGAACTCGCCCAAAAGGAATATCTTATTCATATGCCGATGGAACCGTTGAATGAAAAAATAAATGACCACGGCTATACCATTCTGACCGATCAGACACCGGGAATCGTCCGTTTACGAATTAGAAGCGCATGTTCTCAATTGGTGAATGCTGTTGGCATGAATAATCATCAGGGCTCAAAGGCAACCGCTGATTCCCGTGTCATGAAACTCGTTTTGGAAGAGCTTAAATTTCATGGTAAATTTTTTGTCGACAGCAGAACCAACTCGCAAAGCGTTGCACTGCTTGTGGCCAGAGAGCTCAATTTGCCCGCCGCGGAAAACGATTTGTTTCTCGATGTGGAAAATGATAAGGACTATGTTCTTTCGCAAATGGAAAAATTGGCGGATATCGCTGTTTCCAGAGGAAAGGCGATCGCAATAGGACACACAAAACCGAATACTCTAAAAGCCTTAAAGATCGCCATGCCCCGCCTTGAATCCCGGGGAATACGATTCGTTCCGATCTCCACTCTGGTTCTTCCCTATCATTCCGACAACATAACCCGTTGATCAAGCAATTTTTTTAATGTTGCACTATTCCCCGGAGACCAGCCAAAGGCTTTGTTCCAAACTTCGTCACTCTCCATGCACAAATAAACAAAGACATCTCCGCTATATTGCCGGATATGCCGGTAAAGAGTGCGGAACATATCAATTCTAATCTGTCGAAAATAACGGTATTTTTTATCAATCCCCGGCAATAGTTCACCCAAAACTATTTTCGAGTCGGGATGATTGTGTCTTATTGCTTTATCCAGTTCAGGAGGATAACGGAGGGCCCCAAGACTGATCCATGCGATATTTTGCGGATCAATGGCGGCAAAAAGCGCATCGATAACATTTTTATATTCTTCTTCCCAATTTTCATAATAAATGAGAGGATCAAAGTGAAATCCAAGCCAATATCCTGCTTGTTGCACTTTTTTTGCCGCCTCAATTCTTGAGGGGATATCCGGCGTTTCCCGCTCCTCTGTCCGGTGTATGAACTCTGAATTTAAAGACCAGGAAACCACGCTACGGCGCCGGTGCGATAACGAAAGAATCTTATCGACATGAACATTTTTACTCTTTAACTCGATAATCGCATTTCTGTAAGGCGCAAAAAAGTTAACCAAATCCACGCTGAGTTCCGTATAATAATCAAATGTTAAACTGTCGCTCAGTTCTCCGCTGCCCACGCGAAAAAACTCATCCGGCCTTTTGGTAAAGGCATCATCCAATTCGGTAAACATATCATCTGTGTTACAATAGATGGTGATGTAAGGGGAATGGATATAACATTGCAAAATACAATAACTACAATTAAGATCACATCCCTCCACAACGTCCAAATTCCGATACAAACAACAGATATGCTTGGGCGTGCCGGGACAAAAACGCATAAAGGGACCACGTTGGCGGGCCAAAAGTATACTTTTGGCCTGAATTGTCTCCATTGGCTGCCCGCTGTTTTTGATAAATGCCTCTGCATCATCGATGATCATTTTTTCCGCGTCTATTCGATTGGTAACACGACGCGTTAAATCGCAATTCAATACGCTTTTTTCTATGATTATTTGTTGTGGTTTGAATGGTGTCGTCATTACACATACCGCTATTTTACGAGCTCAAACAATTGATCGATTTTTTCTTCCTCCGCAAGATGATTCAAAAGCTCGAGATGCTCAATATATTCTTCCGTGGTTTTGGCGCGAAAATAAAAGTGAAAAATATCATCTGATAGAAACGGACTCGGCTGAATGCGCAGGGTGGGTGGCAATTTGAATTTTTTTAAAAGCCCGTCAAACCTTTCCTGTACCTGGCTATACTGCGGATAGCGAAGACGGATTAAATGATCTTTTGCTTTTGACGCCTTTTGCTGAGGCGTTAATTTAATGTGATGCAAAATATTTTGAAAATCATTTTGTTGAATAATCTCATCGATTCTACACGCTTTGGCACTCGCAATATCTTCCAGTAAATGCCAAAACTCCTTTTGCAACTTTTTATTCAATCGCAGGATAAAAACCATATCTAAAAACAACGCACGGGACTCTTCCTCTGCCTCCGACATCTTGCAGGCGAGTTCCGGAGAAACAACATCTTCTATCAAAGCTCGCTTCCATGCCAAGGGCAATTTCCTTAAAGAAATATAAACCTGATAACGCTTCTCTCGTCTTCCCAATCCCAATAGAGGCAAATAGTTATTGATTATCGAACGTCGGGGCAGTTTATAAGTTTCAGACAACCTGGCTAAAATATGTGATATTTCAATAACATTAAAATCACGCTGAACTCTGTTCTCCTCCAATACAAACTCGAATAAAGCCAAATCAGAAACCGTTTGAGAAAAAAGGTAACAATCTATATATTCCATTGATGCTTGTTGTAAAGCATCAAACCGCTTAAATCCGGTTACCAATCGATATGATTGTTTAAAAGATTGTACATAAACCGGTGTTAATTGTCCCAATTTTTGCAGCGATAAAATGAGTGCTTCAAGGGGTTCTAAGGAAGGAATGAAAAAAGGAGAATCGGATGCTATGATGTCGCTGATTGGTAAACGTACTAACTTTTTTTGTATCATTCAAAATCCTCTTCTAAAAAGACTTGTAACTATATATCAAAAAACACTATTATTATAATAGGTTATATTTGAATTTACAAGCAATAAAAAAGGCGAAAAAACAAAAAAATTCTTGACTTTTTCGCAAAAAACTGCTAATTTTAGCAAAAGTAAAGCCTATTATCAATATGGAGGATATCTTATGGCTTACGATAGCAAAGGAACCTTAAACAAAGTTATGCTTATTGGCAGGTTGGGAGCAGACCCGGAGTTAAAATATACTGCCTCGAATGCGGCTTTTCTAAATCTGAGCGTTGCAACCAATACGAGCTATAAAACTCCGGATGGCAAAGTACAGGACAACACGGAATGGCACCGCGTCGTCGCCTGGAGAAAAATAGCCGAAGCTATCTCTCAACTCGCCCGAAAAGGAACTCAGATTTATGTTGAAGGCAAGTTAAATACGCGTTCCTGGGAAGACAAAGACGGCAACAAACGGTATACCACCGACATTGTCGCTGATAACATACAACTGTTGGGCGGAAGAGGTGGTCGAAATAACGCCCAGGAAAACAAATCACCCCAAAGCGACGATTCTTCGGAACCGGATATGTCCCAAACCGATTCAGATGATTCTGACGACCTTCCTTTTTAATCTTTTCTGAAAAATTCTGCTTCAACACAGGGGCACATGTTGCCCCTGTGTTGAAATTTACTGTTTACAATTATTTCTGATTTTGCTATTTTAAAGGGCAAATCGAATATTATCGTAAAGGCTAAGATGAACGACTATTTTGCCCTGGTAAAAGCTGCAGTTGATGTTCGCCGCTATTCCGTGGCACCGTATTCCAATTTTTCTGTTGGTGCGGCTCTTTTAACCCGGGATGGTAAAATTTATACCGGATGCAATATTGAATCCAGCTCTTTTGGGCTCACAATCTGCGCAGAACGAGTCGCGATATTTAAAGCCCTTTCCGAAGGGGAACGCAACTTTACAGCAGTGGCAATATCAACATCGACAGGGGAGGCATGTCCGCCCTGCGGGGCCTGCCGACAAGTCTTGCTGGAGTTGGCGGGAAATATAGATGTGCTGTCGATCTATGATGATAAAAAATATACATCTTTAAAATTAGAAAAACTTCTCCCAAAAGCATTTACACATAAATTTATCAAAAGAGATCGATAATGGTAATTCTGGGTATCTGCGGTGCGTCCGGTTCCGGCAAAACATATCTGACAAAAGAAATTATCAAACAACTTGCCCCCTCTCAACACAACAGTTTGTCACAAGACTATTATTATTATGATCAATCCCTCATTCCTCCGGAAAAAAGGGTTCACACCAATTATGATCACCCTGATGCTATCGATTTCAAGTTGCTCATCGACCATATCCACATGCTAAAATCTGGAAAAACGATTCGGCATCCTGTATATGATTTTAGCGAACACACACGAAAGGCGGAAACCGTCGCGACTCCCCCGGCTCCAATTTTGATAGTAGAAGGCATTTTGATCTTTGCCGTTAAGGAGTTAAAGAACCTTTTCGACTTGAAAATATATGTTGACACTCCAGAAGAAATTTGCTTTATTAGACGACTGGAACGAGACGTACAACAAAGAGGCCGGACTGTTGAATCCGTTATCGACCAGTATCACAGAGCCGTTTATCCGATGTTTCTCGAATATGTACAGCCCTTCAAAAACAAAGCTGATTTAATTATAGAAAAAAACTGGACCTTTGATTACGCATTGAAAAAGATAATGGCCTGTCTAAATGAGCTCAGACCCCGGGAGAGATGAATATGATTCGCTTATGGCGAGACTCGTTAATCTCTGATCACCATTTCATATCTCATGTTTTGGATATCATTGCAGACACCCCAGGCCAGCAGTCTTCTACAAATCGTCTCAAAGAAATTTTGAGTCTGTTGCTGGAATTTACGGATAAATATCATAATATAAAGGAAGAAAATTATTTATTCCCCCTGTTGGTAGAACGGGGTATTCCTCAAAGCGGCACGATTCATAATATGATAATGGAACACGAAGCGGAACGCGAACTGCTCATTAAAATGATAGCATCATTGGAAAGCCCAACCCCGGGTAGCTCTCAAGTTATTTTTAAAAAAATTGATGAATATATCGCTACCAGGAAAAATCACATGCTTCAGGAGGAAAAACAGCTCCTCTCCCGAAAAACATTCACCGCAAAAGACAACAAAAAGTTACAACACGCTTTTGAACAATTCGTAACAAAGTTATACGGTAAAAACGTAGACGCACATTTTCACAACAAATTGGCGGAAATTGAAAGAAATGTGACACAAGCCGTTTTATATGGCAAGGTTTCAGGTGAAACGCTCGAAAAAATCATCAAACAATTTCCTTTTATAATATTCTATTTTGACCAGAATTATCAATTGAGTTATACCAATACTACAGATGAAAAATATCAGCTTGGAAAATCAATACAAGAGTGCTTCCCCAAAGATATCTCCCAAAGAATAACCACATCGGAAGAAACCCAAAATTCTGAAATTGTCCAACATGAAAAACAGACCTATTTCTTCAGACCCATTTTAAACGACTTTAATGATCCAATGGGTTATCTCGTTATCCAACAAAATTCATGCTAAAATTTTACGGAGCTATTATGTTAAGCATTGTACCGAAAGGCAATGGATGGATTGAAGTGATTTGTGGCAGCATGTTTAGCGGAAAGACCGAGGAATTAATCAGAAGAGTCAAACGAGCTCAAATTGCAAAGTTAAAAGTTGTTATCTTTAAACCTAAAATTGACACGCGCTATTCACCAAATCATATCGTTACACACGATGCGCAAAGGATTTCCTCCGTGCCGGTAGAATCCGTCACAGAAATTCTCGAACAAAGTCAAAATGCAGATGTTGTCGGCATAGATGAAGCCCAGTTTTTTGACACCGAACTTGTAGGTGTTTGTCAGCAGCTGGCAAATTCTGGAAAAAGAGTCATCGTGGCCGGTTTGGATCAAGATTATCAGGGACAACCTTTTGAACCAATTCCACAATTGCTGGCAATCGCAGAATATATTACTAAAACTCTGGCCATATGCGTTAAATGCGGTAATCCAGCCAACCGGACTCAGAGATTGAGCAAAAACGCAAACCGGGTTGTTGTCGGCGCTCAGGATATTTATGAGGCCAGGTGCCGTAAATGTCATACCATACCGGTTGCTAAATCGGATAATTCGTAATGAAAGGATAACGATATGAGGTTCATCGGTATCTTGGGCTTGTTTGTCTTTTTACTTTTGGGCGTTATCTTTTCCAAGCATCGAAAAGCAATTAAACCAAGAACAATTGTCTGGGGATTCAGCCTTCAGCTTCTTTTTGCCATCATTATTCTGGGAAAATCAGTCCTGAGTTGGGTTGGTATGTATATCTTTTGCGTTCTTATTGTTATATATATTTTTGAAAGACAACTAGCGACTTTGAATCACCGGCCGAAACAAGTGTTCTTTACAGGCTTGGCTTTTATTTTATCTCTGATCGTGATCACTGCAACAGTATTTCTCTCTACCTTGCAACTGGGGAGTTATCTCTTTATTGCCCTGTTAGGCGCCTATATTTTATTTCGCATTCTCAACAAGACGTCTGTTTGCCGCTATTTCGCAGGTATACTGTTGTTCAGTGGATTGGGGTTATTAATTCACCATAACGTCAGTGGCAAGGTGATATTTCGCCTGTTCGCTGAAAAAGTCGATGGCTTTCTGAAACTCGCCGATCTGGGAAGTATATTCCTCTTCGGAAATTTGGCAAAACCGGAATATTTTGATCAATTTGGATTCCAATTCGCTTTTTCTGTATTGCCCACAATCATCTTTTTTTCAGCAGTAATGTCAATCTTTTATTATCTCGGCATTATGCAGGCTCTTATCAAAGTCATGGCAAAA
>CAZSOP010000069.1:0-12378 GCA_964608385.1 uncultured Cytophagia bacterium | reverse complement strand
TTGGCGTTTTCTCAGCGGTTAAAAAAGTACTCATTATTCGGAAGAACCTTTTTTTATCACTGTCAAGTCATTTTCAAATAGTCTTGAAACACTGTTATCGGCCAAAGCCGAAAAAATCGCTACACCCTTTTCAGAGTTTTTGCAACACCGATTTTTTACTTGATAAAGGTCATTTTTTTTACTCTGTCTCTTCCCGATACTCTTCTCCATCCATTTTAACTTCTGTCGATAAATGCCTGAACCAGAAAAAATACAATCCCAGGGAAAGAAAGACGAGCAGGATTCCCAGCCAGAGCAGGTTATCCATTCTTCCCATTACCAGCATCATCATGAACAGAAACAAGACGATTTGCCAGGGTACGGCAAAAAATATGGAAATGAGATCTCTTTTATTTTCATCGTTGATATGTTGCATGGTATTTTCTGAAAAGCGTCGCCGCACTGGCTTCCAAAAGCCGAAGGGGCGCGTTGCGGAGTAGAACTGATAAAGCACTTTGTGGTCGGTTGGTGCTGTTATATAGGTAGCGATAATCAGAGCCACCAGCGATACACCGGCGGCGAATAGAAAGGAGATGTATTCAGGTATATTCGGGAAAAATGATTTTTGCACGATGGCGGCAATCATGCCGAATACAGTACCGGCGGCAAATCCATAGCCGTTCAAACGCCACCAATACCAGCGCATAAACATGGGAATGAGCAATCCGGCACCGATGCCCATGGTGATCCATCCCCAGATTTCGTTGATGTTTTTGATAAAGACGGTGAAAAAGAGACCGGTCAGGACGATAATAATAGATGCCCAGCGGCTGTGGCTCATCAACTTTTCTTTGGATGCCTCCGGATTGATATACGCCTGATAGACATCGCGCACCCAATAAGCTGCGCCGGCATTGACGGTTGAATCAAAGGTCGACATGGCTGCCGCCATCAATCCGGCAATCAACAGCCCTTTTATCCCCACCGGTACCACCTCGTAAATGACAATGGGCAATACTTTTTCCGGATCCATGGCCACGCCGCTGTTTGCACCGATAGCGATTCCCATCATGGCAATGGCAGCGATAAAGGGCCAGCGGAAAGCGAGTAAAAAGGTCCAGAAGAGAGATATCAACCCGGTGTCGCGATCGCTCTTTGCGGCGAGAAATCGTTGCAACATGTAATTGCCGGTGCCGCCGCTTCCTTCGATGGTGGTTTTAAAGAGGTAGAAAAGAATGGCGATTCCAAAGAGATTATAGATGGAATAGGCGCTTTCCTTTGGAATATCAAGCGTCCATCTGGGAATAACGCTGGTCCACGCCTGTCGTGTTGTCTCAAAAATCTGAAAAGAGCCGTCATTCATGGGCAGGGAGATGGCAAAAGTCTCGGGAAGGGCGAATTTAACCACCGCCATGACACAAATAAATACAATGGTGCCGAATATGAGTAATCCCTGAAAGACGTCCGTCCAGACCACGCCGTATAAACCGCTGAGTACGGTATAGATCATGGCCAGAGCGATCATCATGGTGGCGGCCCAAAACTCTGAGGAGAGTCCCCAGAACGCGGGGATGCCGAGGAATTCGCCGATAAATTTGCCGGCGCCGACGGCAAAATAGGTGATCATGGCCACGGTCATGATGATCGAAGCGATAGCGGCAATCAGACGGGCGACATGACCTTCCTTTTCTTTGCCGAATCGAAAGTGCATCCATTCCGCCAGCGTCATCACCTGGGCGCGGCGGTTCCATTTTCCCATAAAGATCATCAGAAACGCCATAATCAGGGTTACGCCGCCCCGGAGTTCGATAAAAAAGCCGCTGGCGCCAAGGGCAAAGATAAAGGCGGTGTTGATCATGGTGCCGCTGACATCCAGATTGGAAGCCATTCCCGAAGCCCCCAGGGCCCACCAGGGCAATGACCTGTCGCCGAGAAAATAGGAATCGATACCCTGTTTGGCTTTGCGCTGTGCGATCATGCCGATCATTATAATGGCCGCAAGATAGGTAATGGTAATCACATAATCGATTGTCGTCATGCTAACCTCTCATAATTTTTGGTTTTGAGAAGATATCAGGGAACAAAGAGCATCTTGCGGGTCAGCGTTCCGGTTTCGCTGTACAACCGCAAAAAATAGAGACCTCCGGCCACGAGTGTTCCGTTATCGGTTTGACCGTTCCAGGCCAGCATTCTTCGTCCGGCAGGCAAGGCACCGGCGTATAGTGTGCGAACATGCTGCCCATGTATATTTATAACATCAATAGTAACCTCACCTGCGTTTGGCAGATCGAAAACGATATTCGTTCGATGGTTGAACGGATTGGGAAAGGTTGCAAAAAGCTTGTAATCGCTGACCGGACTCGATTCTGCCCGGTCAACTCCGGTCATATAAGGAGCCTCAAGGCGTGTATCGGATAAAACGCGATATTGTCCCGGCTCCAGGGAAAGAGCGGTTTGGGTGATATCCGCTTCTATCGAATCTCCGCTAAAATAGTCATACCACAGACCGGTGTGCTGAAAGTTGGCATTGATAAACCTGGGAACCACGTCAAAGTTACCGAGCAGAACAAAATTCGCACAAGAGTGGGAAATATGGATTGTTTTTGATAATCCCGACACATTTAATTTATAGATGCCCTCTAAAAAAGCAGCGTTGGTGGTTTTCAATTTAAGCATCGCGGCAAAAACATCGTATACCTGTCTGCGCTGCACATGCTTTGCATAATCCCAGCGAATCGGTTTTTCTCCGACTCTGCCGTTATAATCGATCGAATAGTCATAGCCCAGCTCACCGAATTGCCAGATCATTTTTGGCCCGGGAATGGGAAGAAAAAACACCGCGGTTAATTCCAGGCGATCGAGAGCGGTTTTCTTTTCTCTAATATTATAAGCACCTGATACATTCCCCCATTGCAGATTCTTGTACATCATTCGTTCTTCATCATGACTTTCTACATAGGCGACCAGGTGCGGATCTGTCCATCCTCTGTTTCGGTGATAAGCGCCGGAAAAATCGGCGCCCTGTTCATAACCCATACTCGCCTGGGTGCCGGCATGGTTCATGTTCCCCCAGAGCAGAAAACCATGATCGGCAAGTTCTTTTTCCTCTTCATTGGGGGCAAAATGTTCCAGGATGAGAATAGCTGTCGAGTCACTGCTCCAGACGGTATCGCCGATGCGTTTGAGAATGGCGATTCGCGAGGGATCATAAGCACCGCCGTCTCCAGGCGTATTGGTAAATCCTTTGGTAAAATCGAGGCGGAATCCATCCACTTTGTATTCTCTCAACCAAAAGTCGAGCACTCTGTCGACAAATTTTTGTGTATGTATACTCTGGTGATTGAAATCATAGCCCCATGAATAAACCGGATTTGGCGAAGTTGCGTTGAACCAGGGATTGCGCTGCATGTCATTGCCGTACAGGCGTACCAGAGAGCATTGACCGTAAGCGTGATTGAGAACGATATCCTGTATGACCGCAATATCGTTCAAATGGGCGATATCGATAAAGCGTTTCAGGTCTTCAGCCGGACCGTAATATTTGTCCGGGGCGAAATAAAACGACGGATTGTATCCCCAGCTCGAGTTGCCCTCAAACTCGTTAAACGGCATCAGTTCGATTGCATTGATCCCCAGATTTTTCAGGTAACTCAAGGTATCGGTCAGGGTTTTCCAGTTGTGCTCTGTTAAAAAATCCCGCAGCAGCAGTTCATAAATAGAAAGATTTTGCGCCGGCGGTGGATCAAATTCTTCGATTTGCCAGGAATATTCTTTTTGCCCGGTTTGTAAAACGGAGACGATTTGGCTCGTCTGTTCTTCGGGATAGGGTTTGAGGTTCGGGTAAAGGGACTCGGTAATGTCGTCATCATAAAGCGGATCCAATATTTTTTCAGCATAGGGGTCTGCTATCCTCAGGGTGCCGTCTACCAGATATTGAAAGCCGTGTTCTTTTCCGGGGTCGAGGCCGGAGACCTGCAGCCAGTACCGGTCTGCCGCAGGGGTTTGTTTCATGAGATAATGTTCTGCAACGTTCCATTGATTAAAATCACCGATAACGTAAACGAAACGCTTGTAAGGGGCGTGAAGAACCAAAATCACGCTTTGGTCATCTATACGGTTTATTCCGTCGGTCACATTAGCCGGAAGAGGGGCAATGTCATTTGGCGGAGTGACAACAATTTCAATGACCACGGATTTTTTCCGGCCACTGGAATCGGCTGCTGTAGCGGTAAATGTGACTATGCCATACTCCTCAGGAATATAGTGAAAAGTAAGCGTATCGCCGGCGGTTTTGGCCACCAGCTCTTCCGTTTCATAGAGAAACAGAGAATCCGCTTCAGTGGCGGCGACTTTGATGGTGACCTGTTGCGCCTTTTCTGTAAAGAAGGGATTAATGGACGGCAATAACCTGGATATGTTCATTCCGGATTTGTATACCGGAATAAAGATATCCTGATTATCCGCCGTCTTTCCCACTTTGGAGCCGTCCGGTGTGCGAAACACCATGGCTAGTTTTAAAATGGTTTCGGATGGGGGAACGTTATAAAAAGACCGAATGTGAAAGCGTATCGACCAGAGATCATTTCCCGCCGGTTTCATACGGAGTTCCGGCAAATTCGTTTGCCACGACGCTTTGACGTAACGCCAGTATCCGGCGTGTTCGCTGAAATCTGTGATGACGCCGGTATGCATGTAAACGGCATCCGCCCCGACCAGTTGCCGGTTGCCTTCTCCGGCATCGAACATGATCTCAATGCTATCCTCATCAGTCGGAAAGAGTGGACTCCAGGTTACCACCTGTGAGAACAGGGAGGTGGCGGATATCAATAATAGAATAATCAGTCGCATAGAAAACTCTTTTCGTGTAATAACAGGCATGGGAGCAGAGATGAATTTCTGCTCCCATAGCATAGAAAGAAGGAATAGAGGTGCTTACTTTATGAACATCATTTTATGCGTTTGGATAAAATCGCCTGCCTGCATGCGGTAGAAATAGACACCGGAACTGACCTGACGGCCCTGATCATCGAGACCGTTCCAGGAAAGCTCATAGGCGCCGGCAGTTTGCTTTTTATTCACCAGCGTGGCGATTTCTTTACCCAGGACGTTAAAAACCGTCAGTTTAACCAATCCTGATTTCGGCAAGCTGTAGTGTATATTGGTTGACGGGTTGAAGGGATTGGGGTAATTTTGATCCAGGGAATAGACAGTCGGAAGCGTACCTTCTTTTTGGGCCACTGCCGTGGTCGGCGATTGGGTGTCGAAATTCCAGGCGGAATAGAATACGGGATCGATACTGCCGAACTGGGCATTGATGGTAGCAGTGCCTTGAGTATCATCGATGTTTTCGATATGGTTGTTACCGTATCCGCCTTCATTGTCACCGCCACCGATGCCGAACTTGAATTCCTGACCCACCACATCGGCGCTGTCTTTGTAGAACATGTACTGAATGGTGTAAATGCTGTCGTTGGCGACCGCATCGCCGTTGGTGCCGTCATCGAACATTTTTCGTGCTTTTTCGTTGCGGCCTTCAGCTTCGAGAAGATTGGGACCCCAGGTGCCCCAGTCGCCGGTTAACGGGCCGTTTATCGCCACGCCCCAGGCAAGAATGCTGTCCGCATCCGAGACCGTTCGGTTGCTTTGGATATCTTCCAGAGTAGAACCGGCCAAAACCTGATAGATGGCAGGACGGATATCGCAGGTCACGGTGAGCAACACATCCTGTTGCAGAACGGAAGTATTGCGGAAGAGCGGCATGCGATGAACTTCCGACTTGCTGTCCAGATCATCATTGACGACGATTTCATTGCTTTCTATCGACTCTACCACGCGGCGTTCAGCTTCACCGGCCGTGTCACCATCGTACAAAAAGTTATAATAAACCTCTCTGTATTCTGCGCCATTTTTAATCTTATAGTACTGGTAATCCAGCGGTTCACCAATGGTGGTTAGAATCGTATCCGTGGCGCTGTAAACATTGGAAAAGCCCTGGCGCAGCATCATTTTTGTTTTTGTTGCAGCTGCGGTACCGAAATAACCACTACGCACCTGAATGGTGTCGCCATGGCTGAATCCTTTGTTTACAATGGCGTTGGAAAGATCAGCGTTAAAGGTCACAATGACGGTGTCTTGATGGTCTGCGGTTATCGGTCTGAGATTGTCGAACCAGAACCAGTGCAGGGTGGTATCGGCACCGCTGATCGGAACTTCCATTTCCAAATCGGGATTGTAGACCATGTCTCCCCAATCCTCGTTCAAATCCGCACCTGCATTATGCACCACCGCTTTAAATTTGATACCGGTTCCGGCATACTTTGCCGGCACGTGAACGGGACCGCTGTAAAAATGGCCGGCATTATACTGCTGGCTGCCACCATTGGGATGATCGTTTTCCTGGGAGAGAAGATAGGTGGGACCCCAGGAGAGTTCTCCGGTTTGTCCCCAGTCGCTGGTGTTGGAACCGCGAATACCGACGACATGATTGGCGGGATTAAAATCTTCCCAACCCTGCATGTTGACGCGGATATAGACCACAAAGGTAG
This sequence comes from uncultured Cytophagia bacterium, assembly GCA_964608385.1. GTDB lineage: Bacteria > Zhuqueibacterota > Zhuqueibacteria > Residuimicrobiales > Oceaniaggregativiventaceae > Oceaniaggregativivens_A. The sequence goes on along the minus strand of CAZSOP010000069.1, from coordinate 5,854 downwards.
AGTCATTGGTCTCAAAGGGTTTTTCATACTGTTCGGCGCCGTTTTTCCAGCCATTGACGAACTGCAGGGGAAGGGTCGTATCGCTGTCGCCGACGGTTAATGCTCTGTCGCCGCCGGCCAGGTCGCCTTCCCAGCCCTGGTGTTCCCAATCGGCGCCTGCATAGACCGTGTCGTTTGCGTGGGTGAAAAATTTGAATTTCATATTGGTTCCGGGTAATAATTCGAGCGTTGCGGTCCAGTAATCGCCCTCGATATTCTCCATAAAAACGGATGCACCGTCCCAGCTCAAGGGTCCACCGGCACCGCGAATTTGTACCACAGAGGTCGGTCCAAGTGTATCGGGAACCGCTGCCGTGTTGGCAAGAAGTGTTACCTTGACGGGTTCTGCATTGGCCATTACGGTAACCGTTACCAGCAAAGCCAGCAAAATCAGTGCAAAGGATTTTGTACGAAATTTCATGGTTTCCTCCTGAAAAATTAATGAAATGGATTATTGGTTATGAGAAATTGTGGTTTGATCACCTCCTTTAGAAACTAGACGTTGTTTTTCCGGTTAAAACATAACGCTTAGAGCAAACATGTGGATATCTTCAAAACGGCCAAAATCTGCATAGGTGTAATCGAAACTCCATCCAAAACGATTCATGGAGGGTAAAGCGAGGCCGATTCCCAATGTCAGGCCTTCCTCGCTTTCATTCCTGAAGAGAGATTTGTAGCCGCCGCGAAAAAAGATCATGTCATAAAATCCCCATTCTCCGCCGACATTGATAATTTCACTGTTATCGCTTGGCCGCATGGCATCAACAGCCAGGGTGAGGCGATTAAAGTCGTTTTCTATCACATCCATGGAGACGCCGACGCGAAAAAAAAGCGGCAGGGGCCATGCATCTGTTTTTAAATTGCTGACAATGTTTTCGTTATGACCGATTGCGTCGGGATCGAGGTCGACGCGTTCCAGCAAGTCTTTGCCTTCCATTTTCATATCTGTGCCGAAATTTGAAATGCTCATACCGAGTTTCATATCGTTGAACTGTGTGATGAATAACAATCCCACATCAAACGCAAATGCGGTAGAGCTTTCATTCCAGATTTTTTGTTGAATATATTTTACCGATCCGCCGATGCTGAAACGGTCGGTCAGAAAGCGGCCGTATGCAAACGAGAGAGCAATGTCGGATGCATCCCAGCTTTCTCCTGTGCCTTCCGGAAATTCAACCGTGGTCACCTGATCCTGTCCATAATCCAGTTGTGTCAAACTGAGGCCGATAGCGTTGGTACCATCCAAATTGAGGAGAAATCCGACCCAATTCAAATTGGTGTTGACGAGCCATTCCGTATGCGCTACTGTGAATTGTGATTTTGCAGCATGAGGAAGGGCTCCCGGATTATAATAGAGGGCACTCACGTCATTGCTTACCGCGGTAAATGCCGCTCCCATGGCGGTGGCACGGGGATTGACACTAATGCCGAGAAAGGGCGCAGCAGTGGTACCGACCTTATCCTGTGCATAAGCCATAGTTGATAGCAATGCAACCGCTAAAATAGAACTCAGGATATTGCTTGATGTTTTACACATGAGTATACAATCCTTTATTTAATAATTGCAAGCTTGCCGTCAATATTTCCCAGATCGGATTCTACGATGTAGAAATAGATACCAGCGGCGATATCGAGATTTTCTTTGGATTTTAAATTCCACGATACGGTGCCGTCATGAATGTTGCTATCGTGTTCCAGAGTGATGACGTGCTCACCGCGTGCAGTGTAGATATAAATTTCGGCATCCCTGGGCAGATGAATAAAATCAACTTTACGCTCTCCGCGTCCGCTGGTGATGGCAGGCGGCAGCGGCAGCTCATGAGACGTGGCCACCACATAGGGATTGGGAACCACTTTGATATTTTTGAGCATTTTGCTTGCTGTTTGTTTATCAATGTCTGGTGTGGTGGTTGAAAACTCGAATACATCGCCGCGGCGGAACGGTTTTTTCAAAACAATGTCGAGCGCATCACCGCTACCATAGTCGTACACCGTGTCTTTGGTGGTGGTAAAATAGACATCCCAGGTAAAGGTATCATTTCCCTGTGCATCATTTTCTACAAAGATCAGTTCATCATACGGAGAGAGCTTGCCATTTCGATCCGTGTCGAGGAAAATAAATTCGATATACTTTTGATCGGTTTGATTGTAAATGGTAAAATTGACTGGAATGGGTTTTACAAAATATTTCGGCATTTCAATGGAACTGTCGACGATAGAATCGAAAAACTCGATGCGATAATCGCCGGGAAGCTTGTATCCCAACAAACGCTCGCTGCCGAAATAGGTGTCGATAATGGTAAACGAATATCCCATTGCTTTCTCCGGGTCTTCCCAGCCCGATGCCAGCGTGTCGACCACAATATTCCAATGATTGTTAAAGGAAAGAGAGAGACCGGCAAAATTTTCACTATCCAGAGTTTCTTCCACATAGGGACTTTTCTGAATATAAGGGCTTTTGTAAACCGGATAATACTGATAAGAGATGGTATAGGGTTCGCCGTATAACAGGTCTCCCAGCTCTTTACCGCGGATTTTCCCTGAAACGGTATCGATTTCAACGCGTTCGAGGGGGACTGTAGCACCGTTTCTGTCCTGAATGGAAATCGTATCATAGATCAGGTTTTTATTGGAAAAGCCGGCGACCAGGGTATCGCGGGCGAAGAAGGTTTCCACAACTCCGGTCAAATCCCGCACCGAATAGCTGGTGGTCACCGGAACCATATACTCGGCCGGATCGAGGTGATCGATATTGGGTTCGCCGCGCTGCGGCAGACCATCCAATTCTGTGCCATCCTCGTCCTGTGTGTTTGCAATTCCATCGCTGCCCACATCATCACGTGGGCTGACCCAGTTGTTGTTGTTGTCGATACCGTCATTGGAGGTATCCCAAAATTGGATGCGATAGTCCTTTTCAGCAATTTTTTCTTCATCCAGGACGCTGTAATAAACTGTTCCGGTACCGATCTTTTGATCTGCCTCTATTTTTACACCGTTCTCAGGAGGTACATAGCCTGCAACCTTGGCATTCGGGATCACCATGGCTGTATTTTGAAAGGTTCGCACCTGGCCGTTGGGAAGGATGTCTATCCGTTTGTCGTTCTCTTTTGGATAGATATCCTTGCTTTCATCACCTCGATCATAGGCGACTATTGCATAAAAATAACGCCGGCCGTTTTCAACATCCGTATCCACATAGGAATGCTTTAACCCCGAGTCGTCTCCAAGATAGTAGGATGCGCCCCGTCCCTGTTGAAACAGATCCGGTCCCGCCCTGAAATATCCTTTGATGTCATTGTCGAGATCGAATTGGGCGATGGGCTTGTAGCCAACCGGAATGCCGTCCGCGTCGGTAATGGAAAAGAGCTCATTAAAATTGTTATCAGTAGCGCGATAGATTTTATAGCCTTCAAAATCAAATTCCTTTAAAACAGGATCAAAGGAGCGCTCGGCCAAACGGTCCCAATAAAGGGTCACCTTTCCGTCATCGGGGACTGCCGTCAGTATGGGTTTATTTGGAGCAGGAGGGAAGCGATAGTCGTTATTGTATATTTCCTGTACGGTTGTGCGGTTTTTCAACAGATCGCTGATCTCCATTTCCGGACCGCCGCCTTCGCCGTAAACCAGTGCCAGTGAGATTCTGCGCGTTGCGCCTGCGGGTAGGGGAAAATAGCCGGAACCGTATATAAAGTCGCCATCTTCGCCCCGCTGTGGTTTGTTATTGACGATAGATTCAGGCACTTTGAAATATCCCGGGGCGAGCCGGTTCCAGAGGTCTTCATCATCGGCCATGGAAAAATCCCGCGCCGGGGTAAAATATTCAAAACTGGTCAAGCCGATCTGGTCGGATTCATCGACATCGGTCTGGTCAAAATTGGGCTCGCCGGCAGTGGGCTGTCCGTCGCCTTCACCATAATCATTGGTGCCAGCGACGCCATCAGCACCAACATCATCAAAGCGGGAATCCCAATCGCCGTCATTATCGATGCCGTCATCCCGCCGTTCATCGATGAGGGCATCATTTATTCCAAGTCCGGTAATATAGTCAACATGCGCCACCGGCCGCAGTTTATCGATGAGTATATTGCCCTGCTGATCCTTGCGCAGCTGGCGGTAATGCAGATAGTAGTTCTCATCGATCAAGCCATCGAGGTCATTATCGATGCCGTCGTATGCGTTGGGATTGATGGCATCGCGGCCGTCTCTCAGAATGACATTGCCCTCTGCCAGAACCGTTTGACCCGGTACGATATCGATTTGTGCGCCACGGGTCTGAAAAACCGTATCAGACGCCGGTACGGTGACAACCCGGCGCTCAAAATTTTGCTCGATGAGCACGATTTTGTCTCCGGCCTGAATCGTTCTCTCTTCGAAATCCTCAGGAGTGAATAAAGGTCCGGTACTGGGAACCAATGGATTTTCTTTAGCATCTCCATCATTATCAATACCATCGAACGGATTCCCCGGACTTTCCAAAAAGGCATATCCGACAACGCCAACGTCGCCGGTCCAGCGCGGATTTCGCTTGGCATTGTCGTCAAAATCGCCGGTATAGGTTAAATCTTTTTCCACATCAAAAAAGGAATAATCGTCGTCATATTCGTTATAATTCTCGGTAGAGGTTACACCGACATAGGTCCCCACAAGCATGCCAAAGGTCACCTTGTCATAATCCGTGGTGCTTTTATTGGTGATTTCATAAAGCCAGAAGATACAATCCTGAGCCAAAAAATCAGACCACTGCATGCCTCTGACTTTGATTTCGAGCCCCAAGCCGTTACGGGTCGGATCGTTTTCATCCGGTTTGAAGGAGACCCCCCAGTTGTTATTGTTGGCGAAATTAAATTCTTCATCATGGTTGTCGTCCATGACAAAGTAACACTCTTCGGCAGCGGTGGTCTGTTTGCCGAAAAAGCCGTTCCAGGAACCGTTCCAGCCCGGATCAGCCGGGTCATTCATTTTGTCCGGCCAGAAAAGAGGCCAGGAAGCGGGATCGCTGTAAAGGGCAATGCCCTCCTGGCTTTCGTTAAAATAACCCGCTTTGGGTTCGAATCCCCAGTATTTGCCTGACGGTGACAATTCGTGTTGCTTTGTCGGGCGATCCACAGGACTGACCACCACCGAGTGGAAGGTCTTGCCGTCCTGTTTGACTTGGGCGCCGACCACCAGACTGACATCGCCGATATAGCCGTTGTTGTCATAAATCCAGGCACCGCGCGCACCTTTTTGTGCCGGCTGGCCGATAACGCCCCAGTTGCCGAATACGGTCTTAACCAGATTTCCTCTCATTACCGAAGATCGACGGTATTCAAAACCGCTCTGGCTGTAAAGTATGGTGACGAGTCCCAATATGATTATATACACTTTTTTCATTTTTTCTCCTGGTATGGCCGTTTATTAAAAAGTATAAGAAAATCCCGCTTCAATCCTTCTCGGTTCGGAATAGTGCGTCGGATTGCTGAACCACTGGTTGAGTGAATTGATGATTTCCATGGGATTGGTCGCTTCTGCAATCTGTTGATCCAGAGTATAACCGGCCCGACCCGTGGTATCATAGACATTGAGTTCATTCATGGTATCAAAGAGATTTTGAATGCGCAGGAAAAGGGTCAATCCTCCGGGCCCGAATTTGATCTCTTTATAAGCCCTGAGATCGAGATTATATGTCGTCGGTTTGCGCTGGCTGTTGGTCAGAAGCGCTGTGATGTCCTGAGACTGCCTCGGCGTGTAAGGCAAACCGCTTCCCCACTGTCCGATCAGGCTGATTCCCCAGCTCGGGCCGTTGTAGGAGACCGTGCCGTTTATGGTATGTTTT